>NZ_ASSB01000100.1:0-383 GCF_000520755.1 Paenibacillus sp. 1-18 | reverse complement strand
CGCCGCAAAAAGGCAAGCCACGCGTAGCCGTCCCGCTGATAGGTCCGCAGCTCGGCTTGCAGTCCGTCCGGCACGTCCAGTGCAGGCCATTCCGACTGCCGTCCAAGCTGGCTGATCAGCTTCAGCAGATGCGCGTTCAGCTCGACCTCCAGCCGGAAGCGCGCCGCGTCCTCTGGCTGCTCGCCTGAGGCGTCGCCTTCAGGCTCATCGGCATTGCCGAGCAGGTGCAGCTGCAGGATGTCCTGAAAGGACAGGCCCTGAGAGCTGTCGATCCCGGCCATCGCTCGGCGGATCTGCGCGAGCAGCGCGGGGTCGAGCGCGATCCATTGCCCGCGGAAGCGTACCAAGCGCTCGTTGCGGGCCACCAGCTCGGCGAACTCAGA
>NZ_ASSB01000099.1:0-3704 GCF_000520755.1 Paenibacillus sp. 1-18 | reverse complement strand
CGAATTGACGCCAGGACAAGACCACGATTCGGTCACAGGCTATCGTTTTCTTCATGAACTGGACGTTTGCCCGGGAGAAGTGTTAGCGGATCGCGCCTACGATACTAATGCCATTTTGGAGCTTTTGCAAAGCCGAGCTATTACTCCGGTGATCCCATGCAAACGGAATCGGCGGGTAAAGCGTCCGCTAGATTCGGAGACGTATAAAGAGCGACACTTAGTTGAATGCTTTTTCAACAAAGTTAAAAACTATCGACGCCTGGCTACTCGCTATGAAAAAACAGCAAACATGTTCATGACTTTTTTGACGCTACTTTCTATTCGTTTATGGCTTAAATAGGTTTGCGTACAGGCCCTAAAAGAATAATAAAAAGCGATGATAAGAAATAAAACTATAACTAACTTTCTATAATTTTCAATATTATTATAGTTATCAATTAGTTGCTTCATATAAATGGGAATATATAGTGTTAATATTTGCATCAAAAAGGAAAACACTATTGTCCATATAAGTGCTTTTCTATTTTCCTTTATTATATTCATTAAGCTCTTATTTTTTTTCCGTTTCTTCTTTTCTTTTTTTTTTTTCGACAATAGAACAAATGATAACATTTGAAAATGATCTTTCAAATTCCTCAGTCGGTATCCTCAGTTTCCCTTTGGCAGGATCGACGATTACTACTTTTTTATTTTTAAACTTTTCTACTATTACAAAATGGTAAATCCGCCTGTTAGAACCCCATATATTTCACGAAGCTCAGTCAGTGATATCCCTTGGACAAAGTAATCAATCATCATAGCCACACATGCAAGACCACATTCTGAATGTTCGTAACTTGCAATAAAATTAATTTTACTCATGATTCTTTCCTTTTTTAAAATAAATAAAAAGTGCTAACCCACTAATAAATACAGAATACAAATTAATCAGTTCCGTGTTCTTATAAAATATAGTAATAAACTCTAAAATAACTCCCAGAACCAAACTTCCCATAAAAATATAATCATATTTTGTTATTTTTGAATTGTACAAAAATAATAGATAACTCAGTATTCCATAAATTAATCCTTGCGATTCACTATTTGTAAATAAAGTAGATACCGAGATTAAAAAAAATAAGATTAATATTGTAACAACAAATTTTTTATTTAATTTAACCACTTGCCTCTACTCCTTTCTTTAGCAATTCATCAATATAATCCTGAAAATTCTCACAATTTATCATACCTGACTTAACCCAATACTCAGTTTCACCAGTACTTCGATCCATATTTAATAGCATCATTTGATTTTTACGGTACCTATCAAAAAGACTTTCATTAAACTTATTTGAATTTATTTTGCTCTCCCAGTTCTTTATAGTTTTAGTTACAAGAAGGGGGAGCTCTTTCTCAACATCTTCTAATAATACTATTTCAGAATCTGTTTCTAGACCATCGGGAATAAAATTCGTCAGCTTCACCATAGCAACCTATACGCTGGCCAATGCCGACGAGGAGGCGCAGGCTTATTTTCGCAAGCATACTTTCGCACAACTTAAGAAGCAGGTGGAAGCTGAAGAGATCGATCATCTGGCTGTTTGAAGACGAATCCATGATTCGTTCCTATCAAGCGCTTCAATACAACTGGTTTCCGCGCAGAAAGCAACGCCAAGTGCCAACGTACGGCAAACATGAAAGCGCCAAGTTATTTGGAGCGATCAACTACGAAACCGGACAGGTGCATCACCGTGAAGAAGAAAAGGCTGATGTGGAGGCCTTTATTCGCTTCCTCCAAGATCTTCTGGCGGCGTACCCTATCGGGAAGATGGCTATGATTCTGGACAACAGCCGGATTCATCATGCCACGGGGTTGCAGCCTTTTTTAAAGGAGCATCCGCGTCTGCAACTCGTCTTTCTGCCGCCTTACAGTCCAAACCTGAATCCGGTCGAAAGATTATGGTTGTGACTCAAATCCGATGTGGTCAACAACGTCTTTTTTGAGAAGTTTTATAACTCAACTATAATGGTTACTAACAAATATTTTTAAAAAATCTAAATTTTATACGCCTTTATGGCCTTTCTTAGCTCTTTGAATGTAGGGCGTTTGCCGTACATTAAGACGCCAGTACGGTAGATTTTGGCGGCTAACCAGCCGAAGAACAGAATAGATGCAACCAGAATAGCAAGGGACACCCAGATTTCCAGCAGGGTCGTCCGTTCCAGACCAATTCGCAGCAACATGACGGTCGGCGAGAAAAATGGGATGTACCCGGCAACCTTGACGAACATCGTGTCAGGTGCGGCGATGTTGAAGATGCCGATATAAAAGGCCGCCAGTGACAGTACAGTAATCGGCATAATCGCCTGACCCAACTCTTCCGTACGACTAACAATAGAGCCGACAGCGGCGAACAATACCGCGTACAGGAAGTAACCGAGGATGTAGAAAACCAGGCCATAGCTAAGCACTGAGGTATTCAACTGCGACAAATCCAGCCCGGCCGAGCTGAGGATAACGCTGTTATGCGGCAGCATGAGGTTCGTACTCACCACAGCGGCAAAAACAGCAATTTGCAGCAGGCCCACCAGAAAGATACCAATGATCTTCCCAAACATCTGGGTCAATGGCGATACACTCGTGATGAGAATTTCCATGATGCGTGAGCAGGGGTTCAAGGATATTCCATTCTTCATCCGTTAACTCATATCTTCGTCTCATATTCCTTATTCTACTAGATTTTTACGAGTTGTACAGTTTGCGTACAGACCCTGTATAGAAAAAAGGAATATTTTTTCTTTTTATAAAAAACTATTCCTTTTTTGTAAATATTGTTATATGTTAAGTAGGTAACAAAAACCATTATTTGGAGGGATTTCTTTGAAAAAGAAAAGTATTGCGTTGTTTGCTCTATCAGTAGCCCTATTTTCTGTTCCAGTTGTATCTGTTGCAAATGCTGAGGTAACTAATTCTAATATTGCTGTTAGTGAGTCAGCTACTTCACAACCCGAAGTAGTTAAAGCCTACATAACTACAGACAGTGGTTTGGAAGAAATCTCGTTAAATGAGTATCAAAAACTTCTTTCTCAAGAACAGCCACAGACAGTCACAGCTCAAGTTTATGATAGCGGAAATAAGATTAGTCCAATGGCTGATACTGGTCTTGATTTTGTTTCTAAGCGTAAATTAATTCAGTCCGTATATTATCCTAGCCGATTACAAGTAGATCAGAAAAGCGATGTAACTGACTATATTAAAAATAAAAGTAAAACTACCACAGTAACCCAAATGGTATCTTGGCAAAAAAGTTTTACGTGAAGTGCGAATATAACCTTTTCTATTAAATGGTCTGACGCAATAACTCAAGTGCTAGGAGGTGGCTGGTCAACTACTGATTCCTATACTTATTCTAGTTCTCTAACTGTTAAGCCTGGTTATCAAGCAAAACTGCAATTTACCCCTCTTTATAAAGTAGTTACAGGAGACCTAGTTGGTTATAATTATGTGGATACGGTATTAGAGCGCATCCGCAATGTTACCATCAAAACCCCTGTTAAACTTGTGGGTGGTAAAGTACAAGGTGTAATCACTGTAGTAGAAACAAAGCTATAGTAATTAATTGATAATGTAAAAGAAGAAGGCCTAGTCCTTCTTCTCAGGCTGTCGAGAAAGTCTCGACAGCCTATTGTATGTTGATTTTGTTTAAGACGACACCGCGTTAATG
>NZ_ASSB01000098.1:0-4492 GCF_000520755.1 Paenibacillus sp. 1-18 | reverse complement strand
CTCTTAGTGTCCAAGTTCACTAAGGGGCTAAAGAGCGAGGTCTTGTTTAAGGAATGGACTTCTAGGTAAACAAAAAATCGGATTAACCCCCTCTGGCTTGAGTTAGATCAATACCTTATAATCTCATTAGCTGTCTCTCGGTTAATAAAGGCTACCTTTCAGTTCGCCGCCTTGGCAGTCATCTTGAGGTCGGCGAGCCAGACATTGAGCGGGGACGTGAGTGCCGCGCGCATGCCGTCGAGGTCGGTCGCTACTGGCGGACCGTCCCCAGGACTCCGTGGTATGTACGACGACTCCTTTGATGGTGGGAGTAATGGTCCATACGTGAACACCGTCGATGCCTTGTGCTGGTCCCCCCAAACGATGCGTCGCATGGGATCAACCTTGCAGATGGTGGAGACGATGGGTAGCCCCTACGTCTCCTACTGAAAGGTGCTTCCCACTGCGATTGGACCGGATAACCGCACCTGGGAGACGTTTCTCTGCCAGGTTGGCCACTAGTCAATGCCAGTCTGTATTCGCCATACGGTCTACTGCGGTGCATTAGTTTTCGACGGAAAGATCGACTATGATCTGGGCATTTCGGTCGATATATATAATTGATCAATCAATAACTATTGCACAATAGCTGACTGACTCTCCTGCAATGCCAACACAGTCGCGGTAATACCTTCCTCGAACGGCGTTGCGGTGATCGGTCCGATGAACCGTTTGTATTTTTCTCCGCTTAGAGTCAGCGGCACTTCGGTTAAATAGAGCATCTCGACGACTTCTTTCATCACAGGCACGCTCATACCTATAAGCGACAAGCCTAATTTCTTCAGGGGTATGACCGGTTTAGCATGGCCGCTTGCCGTTTGTGCAATCCGTACGATCTCTCGCCCCGATATAAGCCCAGCACCTGGTATGTTCCAGTTCTGTCCATAAGCAAAGTCTTTATCTGCCAGTTCGGCAACCATCTCAGCAGCATCCGGTAAATAAACGAACTCGCGGGGAACATGCATATTGCCGACGAAAAAAGCCATTTTACCAGCAGCGATCGCTTCCAGAGTTGAACCTAAATACGAGGCTTGATTAGCTGTAGGCCCATAATAATCGGGCAAGCGAACAATCATAACTTTTGCCTTAGTCCACCGCTCGCTAAACAACATCCGTTCATAGTCCAGGCGGACTTTTCCTTTTATCGTATGAGGCTCCTTTGGATGTTCTTCCGTGACAAGTTCCATTTGTCTTCTCCCATAAGGATAGATTCCATCGATTGCTACTACTTTAATCGCAAGCCGTTCTGCCGCCTCCAGCACTGATTCCCCTAGCGGAATCAGTTTGTCAACCATCTCATGGTAGGGTACGTTCGCGCAATGGAACAATACGTCAGCACCACCTGCTTGAGCTACAATGTCGTCGGGGATCATTGCGTTCCCAATGGCGAGCGTCAAATGCTCTGGATTTTTAAGCTTTCCAGCAAACTGTTCCAACTTCTGACGTGAACGTCCAAAAGCAATGGTGCGTACCCCCCGTTTGACAAGTTCTTCCGTGATTGCTGCTCCCGTCCCGCCCGTTGCTCCAATTACCATCGCTTTTTCCATTTTCCTCAGCTCATTTCGTTTTATTTGTTATTGATCAATCACTAACTTAAATTCATTTTATCGCCTTATTATTGATTAGTCAATTACTAAATTGCAAATCTTTTAAGGAATTCGATCTTATCATGAAGGAAGTAAACTCCTTTAAGCATGGTACAAAGGTAAGCAATCTGGATCAGGAACAGCATCTTATGCCAGTTCTCTGGCCTAGCGATACCCAAAGTGAAAAGAATTATTTGGAGATACAAAAAAATTCAACTCAAAATCGACATTGTGGTGGTGCAGGGCTCGAATATCTGGATTGGTCATGACCATGCACATCGTCATGAGATAGAGAAAACGCCGGAGACGGGGGGCGTCCGCGCTTGCTGAGCACCATTTTTCCACGCCACTTCCCCGAGTAAGCCTCAGCCAGGTTTAAACCCGCATGTCGTAGTAATGCGTTTCCGTGCGTATAGCCGCTCAGATCACCGGCTTCGCCTAGAATCCCAGCTAAGCTCGTTGCATTTACGCCCCGAATGGTGAGCATTTTCTGAGCGTATGGAATACGCTCCAGGATGTGATGAAGCTCGTGTTCAATCTGCTCAAGCTGTCGCTGCGCCAAGTCGTATTCTTCGAGCAGTTGACCCAAGTGCAGCTTATAGGCGTGCCTGCGTAACGCCCACGCTGCATTTAGCCAGTGCAATGAGTTGCTCGGCTCGATGCACCCCTGCATGACGCTTCACGTATTGCTTCCAGCCGGCAATGACTTGCTCCGTCGTTAACCGACTAATTTCCTCCAGAAGAGGAAATAGCCTTAACGTGGCAATGGCACTGGTGCAGGTAAGGATTTTAAAGACATGACGAAGTTCTGGAAACACAATATCTACCCAGCGGTGAATTTGATTAACGGCGCTGTTAAGACGTTTGGCAACCGTGTCGCGATGAGCCATGAGAATCCGAAGTTCCTCGTAGACTTCCGGATTAAAGCGTACAGGGGAATAGTATCCGTTTTGACCCTATCCGCGATGACAAGTGCATCTTTACGGTCACTTTTGGATGGGGTATTATCCCGGTTTTCCTTGTTCTTTTTGACGAGATGAGGATTTACGAGAACAGCCTCAATTCCTTTGACTGAAAGCCAACGAGCCAGGCTTAGCCAGTAGTGGCCAGTTGGTTCCATGCCGACGATGATTTTGTTCAGCTTGTACAACTTAAGCAGATCTTGAATCCAGCGGCTGAACAACTGAAAACCCTCGTCATGGCTGCCAAACTCGAGTGGAGATCCGAGAGCAATTCCCCGGTAGCTAACCGCACGAGCTACGTGAGCTCCCTGGGCAATATCTACGCCTACAACTAGATGTAATGAGGAGATGTTTTCAATGAGTTGATTTTCCTTGTCCTGGGCTTTAAACTTCATAGTAGAGCGACCTCCTGAATGGGCTTTTTGAGGCTATGACCTCGCGCGCAACCCCATCGTACCGAGGCGCTCGTTTTTATGCAAAGAGCAAATTATTCGTTTTACAGGAATTCTAACGTATCCCGTTAGCGGAATAACATATACGAAATTCTGATATTTTTGTACAACAGTCTTAATGTTTGATTTTCCTTGAAGTCTTTTTTAAATAGAAATTGTATGCTGGTGCAATGTGTAGGTTAGTAATATTACGTTGTCTATACCTACTATGTATTTCCTAAAATTCACATATATTCTTAATCTCTATATCGAATTTGCATCTAGCCTATTTTACCGATTTCGGCGGTAAACAATCTGCTGGCGGGAGTGGTAAAGAAGTCGATAGTAGAGCTCACCGGCCGAATATAAAATACGCCGTCGTTATGTCCCTCGTGCATCTTATCTATTTTGAAGTCGTTTTATTCTGAATGCGGACATATGTGCCTCGATTGCATGAAACGACGGTTAATTATAGCAGAAACCGACATCCGCCCTCAAATAAAGGGCGCGATGTCGGCTTTAAACTTAACGGCCAAACTCCTTATCGATTATTTTATTGTGAGCCGGCGTCACTTCCTGGGCTACCGAGTTGATGCACGTTACTAAAATATGCTGCCCGGCCTAGAGATCCGAAGGCTCTCGATTCAAATCCGAAAGTACCGCCGGCATGCCCCCAGTATGATTGCCCGTCAGCTGTTTTTATTTCATAAATCCCTAGTCCGACTTTACCTATAGGTGAATCTACTGTCGTGAGCATCTGGTCCATCATCTCTTGATTTAGAAGTTTTCCGCCCAACAGCGAACTGAAAAAGGTGGTCAAATCTTTGGTTGTTGAGACCATATCTCCGGCTGCATTTGCCCATGATTGACTTATTTCTGTTAAATCGTACAAATGACCCGATCTGTCCATATTATATCCTGTGGCATGCTTACCCGGAATATCGTGACTATTTTCCATTACAAATGTCCCCGTCATCCCGAGCGGTTCGATCAACCTTTTCCTGATCTGCTCCGCATACGTATCTCCTGTTACCTTCTGAATAATTTGACCGGCTAGTAAAGTATTCATGTTCGAATAGTTCCAGCCCTTCCCTGGCGCATATACAGGCGGCTTTGCTAGTCCCATGCTGATAAGCTCGTCGGACGAATAGTAACGGAATGGATTTTGAGGCAAGGTAATATCTCGAAAATCAAGATCAGTATAGCTCGCAAGCCCGCTTGTATGGTTCAATAACTGACGAATCGTAATTTTGTTGCCGTCATACCCATTACCCTTTATGACCCCCGGCAGCCATTTGCAATACAACGGTAGCAGTGAATGTCTTCGTGATGCTTCCAATACGGAATGAAAAATCCGGCTCCACCGGGCGTGGTACTTCGAAACTGGCTGTACCCGTAGCGTAGGACCAGCGTTCCCCATCCTGTAGCCCGCCTGCCACGACACTTGGAACTCTTTTGTTGGTAACTACTTGAT
>NZ_ASSB01000097.1:0-17963 GCF_000520755.1 Paenibacillus sp. 1-18 | reverse complement strand
GGATCTAATGCATTTAGCTTCAGTTCGATTACATCGTTAAAGTAACGGGAAACTATAGTCATTTGGTGCGCGGATAATGCCTATGATCAAATCTTTCCTTCCTGATACAGTTCCTGCATCGCACGCCAAGAACCGTTTATATCCCCAATCGGCTGATGAATTAAATACAGATCCAAATAATCAAGTTGAAGTCGTTCCAATGATTTTGCAAATGCTTTTTTTGCACTTTCATAACCAGCATCCTGAATCCAAAGTTTTGTAGTAATAAATAACTCTTCTCTTGGTATGCCGCTCCTTTTGGTAGCTCTGCCCACCGCTTCTTCATTTTGATAAGCGGCAGCGGTATCAATCAAACGATAGCCTGCAATAAGGGCGTCGTAAACCGACTGTTCACATACTTGAGCATCTCCAAGGGCATTTCAACGCCATTGTTCAGAATTACTTTTTGCATATTAAACCCTCCTGATTTAATAATTTTTGGGATTTATAATCTCGCCTTACCTGAGCTATTTAAAAAAAAGGTATGTCAGTAGAAGACATCAAAAAATGTTTGGAAGGAGACTCTACCATTCAGGAGCGTTATGAAATTATACTGAGGCAAAAAGAGTTGGTACTAAATCAGATAATACAAATCCCGCAAAATGGGAAAAAGATAATATGAATTGCCCATTAATATAAAATTTATTATTTTAAAATACATCAAGTTCAAATAAACAAAAGCGCCCATGGAGAATGGCAGATCATATCTCCATGGGCGCTTTCTTGTGCTGTTATTCAGAATCATCGGCTATGACAGCTTGTACAGGCTGCCTGTTACGAAGCAATGGTAACAACAGCATCGCTCCGACTAAAAACAAGCCGGCGCTCACGGTATATACGGTGTTCAGGGAGGATTCGCGTTTGAGTGTTCCGCCGATACTCATACCGACGACCATCATCCCGGAGAACAAGGGAGAGAGGGCGCCACCGACGCGGCCGATAAAAGCAGCTTCGGCATTTTTCATCATCATCGTGTTGATACCGATATGGATGCAAGGATAAAAAAGGCCACTGAATACTTGTAATGCCATTGTCAGCATAATATTGTGCGACCATCCGACTCCAAAGGTTGCCAGTGTGCTTACCAAAAGTCCGGTTACCAGCAGTAATTGTGGCTGTACTTTTTTGGCAACCCCCATAATCAGGCCGCCTCCCACCAACATAGCCGCTCCGTTCGCCATTAACGGCCATTGCAGAAATTCCTTGTTTTGTCCAAGGTTCTCGATGGCGACAAAAACCATTAATGGTTGAATAAGTCCGACCGCCAGCCCAATTACAGTAAATGTCCCCCCAAGCGTGCGAAGTGTACTGTTATTCCATACATAACGTATCCCTTCTTTAAGCTCTTGAATGAAATGAGTTGGTTGATCATCTATCTCAAGCGCTTGTTCATCTTGTGGAATACGAGTTAGAACAAGCGCCGAGATGAGAAACAATATTCCTGTTATAGACAATGAAACGAAAATTCCAAAGTGTTGATAAATAAATGTACCGATAACGGGGCCGATAACCATAAATAACGCCATAAGAGACTGAAAAAGGGCCATCACTCCCTGAAGCTGTTCTGGTGCTACATGCTGCTTAAATATCTTCATCGCAGACGGCTGAGAAAATTGAGATAGAATGGCCGAAAAGAATGTAGACAGCAAAAGCACCTGCCATGATCCATGCCACATTGCCAGCAACACGATAAAAATAGACGCAGCCGACAGCAGATCGCAACTAACCATGGTCCGTTTAGGCCGCCAACGGTCCGCAAACGTACCTCCAATGATGGCAAACAGAAAGATAGGCGCAAATTCAGCAACCGAGATGAGCGACACGTATATGGGATCATTATGAGTCAGATCTGTTACATACAACAATATGGCAAAGTTCCGCACCCAGATGCCCAAATTGAGCAGCGCATTGGAGGCGATAATGGTCCTTATATATGGATTTTTTAACAACAATAAACTCTCCCTTCCTGATTTAGGCGTAATTCACCCAGACTTACATTTTGTTTATATAAACAAAATGTATTTTTGTCTATGCAACAATAGATAATATAATGAATTAGCTACTATTTAGTCAACTGTTTTTTTGAATTAAGAAGATCAGTATGATGCAGAAATTATTTTCAATAAAATACATAATAAATATTATGTAAACTTATGTGTATTTTAACGATCAGGATTTGAATCGGATGTACCTTTTAAATCCATAGTGATATAATTACGCGTACATGCCTGAAAAGGAGCGTATGGAACGTAAATGAACTTTCAAGTGGACTTTTTATCTTTTTTTGTAATCCAGGTAGACGGAAAGGAAGGACAAGGCGGTAAGTCCTACAAGCATTACGCTACGATGGATGACTATGATTATGACGAAAGCGATGTTAAAAAATTTCTCGATGGGGAATTTGCCCGTATCAGTAAACGGAAGGTCGAGAAAAACCCAAGCACAGAGCAGGCTCCAACCAAAATCGGTCGCTTTATCGTTGAGCCAGAGCATGATCTGAGCAGTAATCCGAATTTTAATATGTTCGCTCGGCTGCGGGCGGCAGAGAATAAGGATGATTTTAAAAATGCCTGCGACGATCTGGTGCGAATGTATCTGGATACAAGCGCGGTACGCGGTGGAGCGTTGATCGTTGTACAGGCTACCTTAAATACACACTCGGATGATCCGTTTATTTTTGTGCTCAAATGCGACTTTGAACCCAAAATTGCCCGGATCACGGAAAGCAGCCTGGTTAGTGAAGTCGAAATGGCCATTTCAGCGCGTAATATGAAATCCATCATGTATCCTTACATGCTGGAGGAGGGCATGCACGATGAATGGGAGCTTAAAATTCACCAGTCCTCACATGCCCGCTATTTTGAGGATTTTCTGAAATTTGTGACCTATGAGCAATCCATGCCGGAAATCGTCAATGAGCATGTCATGGGCTTCGTTCAGAACTATGTGGAAACCAAATGGCCAGATGCTTCTAATGAGGAAAGACAACAGGAAGAACGTGAACTGGAGCTTTGGGCGGCCAGTGAAAAGCGGGATTTGCAAGGAAAATGGGAACCTCTGCAGGTCGCAGAGGCTGCACAGCACATTGTTGAGCTGAAACCAGAAATTGAAGTTCGCTTTAAGCTGGATGATACGGTTGTGCGCGGACTGCTGTCCGACTTTGGGGCCAAGCTGCATATCACGAAGCTGCATGACAGATATGCGCTGATTATTGAAGGTGATGCATTTACGTTTGAAAAGGGGTTTTCACCGATAGAGCTGCTTCAACCTGAATCATTTGAAACGGTGGCTGAGCGATTGAAAGACAAACGCCGCCAAGAAGCTGTGGCAGCAGATGGTGATACTCCGCCCTGGTAATTCGATTACCGTGTGTGATACCAATTGAACTCTTATATAAAATGATCAAAAAACGGGCCTCTCAAAACGGATATTTCCGCTGCGGAGGCCAGTTTTTGTTTAGCTTTTATTTTGCCTGATTTACAAGTGCACTTTACTGATTTGATCTTTTAACTTGTCCGCCGATTGGAGCAGTTTTGCACGTTCCTCATCATTAAGTGGAAGATCCAAAATTTCGCGTACCCCGTTGTGATCTACGATACTTGGGACACCCAAATATACGTCGGATACTCCGTTATAATCTTCCAGCAAGGTGGACACATTAAGTACAGAACCTTCGTCGCCGAGGATGGCAGCTACGATGCGATCCAGAGCCAGCCCGATCGCGTAAGACGTTGCGCCTTTGGCATCTATAATTTCATAGGCTGCATTTTTGGTACTTTCGAAAATTTCATTTTTCGTGTCTTCTTCCAGCTCCAGTGGAGTTCCCGCAACATTGGCCGTACTCCATACAGGCAGCTCAGAGTCACCATGTTCACCAATAATATGAGCGTGGATACTGCGTGGATCTATGCCTTTTTGCTTACCGATTAAATAACGGAAGCGCGCACTGTCCAATAGCGTACCTGAGCCGATGACCCTGCTTGAAGGCCAACCGCTGCGTTTCCAGGAGATATAGGAGAGAATGTCTACCGGATTGGTTGCAATCAGCAATATACCGTGTGTGTTCACCTTAACGATATTATCAATAATGCTCTCAAAAATTTCAGCATTACGCTTGAGCAGATCAATACGCGTTTCTCCCGGCTTTTGTGAAGCACCCGCTGTAACAATAATGATGTCCGCATCACGGCAATCTTCATAATCACCGGCCCACACTTTGACACCACCGAGAAAAGGAAGCCCATGATTCATATCGAGCATTTCCCCCTTCGCCTTTTTGACGTTGACATCAATAAAGACAAGTTCTGACATGCGTTGGCGCAGTAGTAGAGTATAACCGGTCGTTGTACCGACCGCTCCCATGCCGACAATGGCTACTCTGCTTCGTTTGTAAGGTTTTAAGCTCATAAAATCCTCATCTCCTTCTCGGGTTGTATACCTTTTTCATTTTAGAATAATCATTTAAAATTTAGCTTTCCAACTCAGTGTAACGTATATGTGTACCTCACTGCAAAAAAATATGACATTTCTCCTTGACTTCAAAGCTGGACTCGCTAATAATTAATCGAATGCTGGGAACATGCACTAAAGCGTTGCAGCAACGATATTGACGTATGAAATTAGGGAAAGAGGATTATGATATGGACTTATTTCGAAAAAAAACAGGACTACTCCCGCATGAGGAAAGCGGATCGACAGGACGCTTAAAGAGAACGATGAGCGCCTTTGACCTTACGATGCTAGGTGTAGGTTGTATCATCGGTACTGGGATATTTGTTATTACTGGCAAAGCAGCAGCAGAAAATGCAGGTCCCGGATTGATGCTTTCATTTGTAATTGCAGGGATTGCCTGTGTGCTGGCAGCCTTGTGCTATGCGGAGCTTTCATCTACAGTTCCCGCAGCGGGCAGTGCTTATGCATATAGTTATATTGTATTTGGAGAGATTCTGGCCTGGGTGCTGGGCTGGGACTTGATTCTGGAATACGGAGTGGCGGCCGCCTCTGTGAGCAGTGGCTGGTCTGCGTATTTTCAAGGTCTATTAGCAGGGTTTGATATACATCTGCCTCTAGCTCTAACCGCAGCCTACGATTCGACCAAGGGGACCATTATTGATCTGCCTGCCGTGTGCATTATTATGTTAATTACGCTATTGCTGAGTCTCGGGGCGAGGGAGACCGTTCGATTTAATTTTATAATGGTTTGTGTCAAAGTCGGAGTGGTACTCCTATTTATCGGGATCGGCATCTTTTATGTTAAACCTGCCAACTGGACGCCATTTTTGCCTTATGGATTTTCCGGTGTTCTAAGTGCAGCAGCCATCGTATTTTTTGCGTATCTGGGCTTCGATGCCATCTCAACCGCAGCCGAAGAGGTACGCAATCCGCAGCGTACTATGCCAATCGGCATTATTTCTTCGTTAGCGATTTGTACGGTGCTATATATAGCGGTTTCCATCGTATTAACAGGAATGGTGCCTTACACGCAGCTCGGAATAAGTGATCCTGTTGCATTTGCCTTACGCTTTATTCACCAGGATTTTGTCGCTGGATTGATTTCAGTCGGCGCGATTGCAGGGATGACTACCGTTCTATTGGTGCTGCTGTATGGTCAGACACGGTTAATTTTCTCTATGTCACGTGATGGGCTTTTACCGCTATTTTTGTCCAAAGTAAATACCAAAACTCAAACACCGATCCGAAGCACCTGGCTGGTTGGCAGCATTATCGCTTTGGCCAGTGGTTTGTTTCCTTTACATGCATTGACTAATCTTACAAGTATTGGAACCCTGTTCGCTTTTGCGGTGGTATCACTTGGAGTCATCGTTCTGCGTAAGAAACGGCCGGATTTAAAAAGAGGATTTGTCGTGCCATGGGTTCCGTTGATTCCAATTTTGAGTGCTCTCGTGTGCATCGGTCTGATGCTTCAGCTTCATATTAGCACGTGGATCGGATTCCTCGTGTGGCTCCTGCTCGGGCTGTTGATTTATTTCTTTTATGGTTATCACAAAAGTTTGTTGAATCGTAAATCTTGATCGAATTCGTATGGAAAAAGCCGGCATTCTGCACTTATGTGCAGATCCGGTTTTTTTTGTCATAAGCGCGAAAAGTGTCACATAAGGTCGTTTATGTTATAATTCTGTTTCAGATAAGCTGTTGGCACGGGATTACCGCATGCCATCGAGGGAGGATATTTATTTATGAAACTGCGCTGGCGTGCGCTTCTGGGGGGAGTGATGCTGTTGACTGGTATCCTGTTGACTGGTATCCTGTTGACTTCCTGTTCGTCCGAGCCCCCAAAAACTGTGAACAACCCCCCGGTAGAGGAACCAGATGACCAGGGACAGACAATCACGATAAATCCACCATTAACTCCAAAGGTGGGCGATCCAAACGCCAAATATGTAGTACAGACACGAATAGCAGATTTTCATTTGATTGATAACAATAAAGGCCTGGTTTGGGGAGTTACCCGTAATGAGCTTCGACTTTACTATACGCATGATGGAGGAAAGACCTGGAATAATATTTCTCCTTCTGAAAATGTTCAATTTCAAGATAAGCTTGAATATGGTAAAGACATTAGCTTCACTGATTCCCGCCACGGTTGGGTTGTCCGTCAGAATTTGGACAAAACAGCAACCGTTATTCTCCGAACGGCCGATGGAGGACAGAGCTGGGATGTGTCAGCACTGCCAAACGGTGACTATGTCAGTTCTATTCAATATGTGAATCCGTCTACAGGCTGGATTATGGCATATGTAAACCTGAATAAGCAGGATCAGCAAAACTTGCTGTATCACACTACGGATGGGGGAGCCACCTGGAAAAAGGTTGCGCAGAGTTCCGGCATGACGTCCAGTGAATCAGGCTCGGGGCTACCCGACCAGGGCAGTGTCGTGGGGATGGGCTTTTCTTCTGGCAATCAAGGTTTTGTTGCAATCAATCTGGATAGCCGTGTTAAGCTGTATAGAACCTCGAATCAAGGGAGAACCTGGACTCCAGCAGTTAACAGGATGCAGGGTTGCCCGCAGGCCCAAGCAGAAGCTCAGCAGTCTCTTCAAGGAAGCAGCTCCTCATATTGGATTCCAGTCAATTGCTATGTGGGTAACGGTACCCAATATAGCGGGCTGTTTACTGCTGATGCAGGTACACAATGGAACGCTGTGTCGTTGGGTCTGAGCAGCAAAAGTAAATCTATTATCCCAGGGCGTACTTTTCTAAACAAAAAGGAAGGCTGGATTATAAGCCAAACTGGAATGAGCCGCACGTTGGATGGGGGAAAGACGTGGGCAAGTCTTACAGGCAACAAGGTACTGCCTTCGAAACTAAAAGATTACCCTCGATCGGTCAAGCTCCGTTTTGCTTCATCTTCGATAGGCTGGCTACTTTTGGAGCGTCTGGATGATAAGAAATCACTGTTGCTGAAAACGACCGACGGCGGTGCAAACTGGAGAATTCTATAACTTTTCCAAAGGTGATTGCCCTAGGCTTTTTTTCTAACTTTGCAGGTTCTCATAGACATGCAGACTCAGGAAAAAGGCGTGGGGCGTTTTACTTTTAAAAAATTTAAATTTTATATGACAATATGTGAAAAAAATCACAAGGTAACAACTGCAGCGCTGTTATACTAACCCTGTAAACAACGATAGGAGTGATAATCATGAGAGCGAATCAGGATCATATGTTAACCCAATACTACCTTCAATTCTGTTACACTTGCCAAGATGCCTATGGTTGTACGACTGAAGAGGACTGCAAGCAGTGTGCAGAGCGTTACGCTGAAGCCGAAGATTATGAAGTTCTGGATGAGACGCAACGTTATCTCCAGCTTGTACATGTGTAAATCAATGTACCATTCTGATATCGCCATATTTTGAGCCTCCCGGATTATTCCGTGGAGGCTCTTGGCGTTCTTAAGGGTTGCTATCAAATTTGGGCAGGAACCTACATATACTATTACGGAAAGCTTAGGTCATGTGAGGATGCCCGGCGATTTCCCTGTGGAATGCTTGGCGGAGAGGAGTGCGGTGCATGGGATTTGAGTCATTATGGATGTTCGATTGGCTGGGTACGGTACTGCCCGTATTTTTCGTAGTCGTGTTAAGTATTGTCGTGTTGTCTGCGGGCAAGGAAGTCATGGAATGGAGCCGAAATAAAAGGCAGCCTGTATTGACAGTCGGTTCCCGAATTACGGCCAGAAGGACACATCTCCAGCAGAGGCGGCAGGAGGAACAAGGGACTCGTACCTATACTTTCTATTACGTTACCTTTGAGGTGGAGAGCGGCGACCGGATGGAGTTTAAGGTAACCGGAGAAGAGTATGGTCAATGTTCCGAAGGAGATGAAGGACGGCTTACCTTTCAGGGAACACGATATATCGGATTTCAGCGTCTAAATCGCTATAGCTTGGAACGGATTAAAATGTAACCTCAGCCTACATCATTTGATCATTTACGGCCTTCTGCGATGCAACAGGGTAGGGGCCATATCGCTAGGAAAGGATGGGATTCAGGTCAATTGCATCAGTCCAGGGTGGATTGAAACTGGAAATTACAAGCAATTGCGCACAGAAGACCATCAGCACCATCCGTCCGGACGTGTGGGAAACCCTCAAGATATTGCACGGGCCTGTCTGTATTTGACCCAACCTGGCAATGATTTTGTAACAGGTACGAATCTGGTGGTAGACGGTGGCATGACGCGCAAAATGATTTACGAGCCATAAGACTGTTCGAAAAAGTAGTCCCCAATATCGAGAGCCCTGCAAAACGAATACAGTTTCTGTAAAAACAAACCCAGTACCGCGTTGGTACTGGGTTTGTTGTATACTGGAAGAAAAGGAAAAGCGAGTTGAGTCGTTTTGCTGCAACCAGCCAAACAATTAATGCTGTCGTTTCATGCGGAGTTATATACACTTGTACCCGAAAACCACATGCTGCGTAAGATTCATGCGGCGGTGGACTTTGGATTTATTCACAAGCTCGTGGAACAATCATACTGCACGTATTACGGCAGACCCGCAAACGAGCCGGAATTGCTCTTTCGTCTGCTATTTTTGCAAACTTTGTATACCCTCTCTGACGAACGGGTGGTACAAGAAGCACAAGTGAATCTTGCCTACAAGTGGTTTATCGGAATCAACCCGGAGGATTCAGTGCCGGATGCCTCTCAGTTGTCGCGGTTCCGTAATCACCGGCTGGGGGCGAGTCAGGTAGGAGATGTCCTGAAACATGTGGTCAGCCAGTGCATCGAAAGAGGCTTGGTGAAAAGCCAAACCATTATCATGGATGCGACTCATACGCAGGCAGGTAATCCCAAGCAAAGACCACTCGACGTGCTGCGAGACGCGGCTAAGCGTCTGTTTCGTGTCGTCACCAAACGCCATCCGAAGCTGGAGAAGAAGCTACCCAAGCTACCCCGCGTCAAAAGTGAACAGACAGATGCCGAGCCCATCATGCTGGCTTACCTGGCGCTACTTGGCGAGACGGTAGAAGAACTGTTGCCGGATCATGAAGGTGCGGTGAGTGAGAAACTTGGCATTGCCAAGCAAATCGTTGAGGATGAGCGGCTGTTGTCCCACAAGGGCATCTTGTCGGCCATCGACCCGGATGCACGCTTTGGTTGGAAGAGCAACACGAAATCGTTTTTTGGTTATAAAGAACATATCGCCATGACGGAAGAAGAGATCATCACCGCTTTGGTTGTTACACCGGGCAGTACAGATGACGGAAAACAGTTGCCTGTGCTGCTAGAACAGACCACAGCAAACGGCGTGAGTGTGAACGAAATCATGGCCGATAAAGCTTATTCTAGTAAAGGGAACTTAGCAAAGATGAAGACGGAAAACATAAGCCCCATGGTACCGTTGCATCCCATTGTTCATGAAGGAGGCGAGCGACAGAAAGGTTTTGAGTATAACAAGGATGCCGATTTCGTCGTCAAGCCCGGCTGGCGAGCGCAGCAGACGCAAGGCCATTCAAGGCAGTAAGAGCAGCGGAGGAAGCCGTTCACTCGTGTACTACTTTGATGTAGAGAGGTGTAAAACCTGCCCTTTACGTGAAGGATGCTACAAACCAGGTGCTCGAAGTAAGACGTACTCGATTCGGATCTTGGCAGAACATTTCAAGAAGCAGATCGAGTTTGAACTCAGCGACACGTTTAAGGAGCGGATCAAGCGCAGACCGATCATTGAACATAAAAATGCAGAGATGAAGAGATTCCACGGTATGGGAAGAGCCAAATACCGGGGTCTTTTCGGCATGCGAATACAAGCTTACCTCACGGCATTCGTTGTAAATGCAAAACGAATGGTAAAGCTAATAGAGAAAAAGGAGCCCATCCCCGCTTGAGAATGGGCTCCTTTTGCATTTTTCGGCATCTGTTTTCCAGTTCGGAGTCCTGATTTAAACAAAAGCAAGGCTTTTGCAGGGCTCTCCAATATCGGGACTATTTTTTTTATTTGATTTTATTGGAGCTGTCACCCATTGGGCATTTGTACCATACGATAAGGTATATGATTGAGCAGCAGCAAGGAGGGAATACATTGGCTGTTATTAACGTCAACTCGGCGGATGTAAGGACACTCGCCCGGCTTATGCGGGCGGAAGCCGAAGGAGAAGGAGAGCTGGGGATGCTCATGGTCGGCAATGTTGGAGTAAATCGGATTTTGGCTAACTGTCTGGATTTTCAGGGAATTCGCCTCATGAATGACATGGTCTTTCAAAGTCCTGGCGGATTTGAAGCTACGCAAAAGGGGTACTTTTATCAAAGAGCCCGTGACCGTGACATTCGTCTTGCCCGGCGTGTCATTAATGGTGAAAAAATACGCCCGGCTTCGAATGCATTGTGGTTTTTCAGACCTTCCGGGGAATGTCCGGATACCTGGTATAACCAGACTAACACTGGGCGCTACAAGGCGCATTGCTTCTTTAGCCCGACTGCACAGGATTGCCCGGCCGTCTATTAGCAGTGTTTCAACATGAATTTAAATAATTAAAACCATTTTAGGAGGAATTTACATGATTTCACAGCAAACATACCGTCCCGCAGCTTATTCTTCAGGTAGCGGTTATCCCGAATGGCCAAGAGGGATGACTCCAGTTGGAACCATGCAGCCTATGACTGGCTTTCCGCCACAAGTAAGTAGCGGCGGCGCCATGACACCGACTGGTACAGTGATGCAGGTCCAGACTCCGCAATACGAGCAATCATACATTGAAAATATTTTACGCTTGAACTTGGGTAAAACAGGAACCTTTTATATGACGTATGAAAATAACCGCGAATGGAACGCGAAAATATTCAAAGGCATTCTGGAAGCAGCAGGCCGTGACCACATTATTATCAGTGATCCGGCAACGGGCAAGCGGACGGTCTTGCTGATGGTGAATCTGGACTATGCTACTTTTGATGAGCCTTTACTGTATCAATATCCCGGCGTCGTCGGGAATCCGGGCGTATCCCCGGTTCGCTGATGCCTTCATATATATTGGTCTACATCCTCTGCCTGAAGGCAGGGGATGTCTTTTATTTATATTCTTTCTCAAATATAGTTGCTTCCCTTGTGGTAAGAGGCGAAAAATGAAGCTTTTTGATCTAAATGACAGGGGAAACTAATTTTTCTGACATTGCTCGTGGTTTGACTGTATAGAGTATAGTTATATAATTGAATATAAGCTGATAAAGATCTAATCAATCATGCGGAATCATGCTTTTGGAAGCAGAAAGGAGTGAACGTGTTGGGAAGTTGACGCTGCTTATGATGTGTTATCGTTCTGTCTATGATGAAATTATCCGAAGGAGGTGCGCCTGTCTGCCGTAACGACGGCTGATGGGGAGCATATTGAGTGACCCTTTACCGAGTATGTTTAACATAATTATTGTTTTTGCATTAGTATTATTAAATGGTTTTTTTGTATCTGCGGAATTTGCCATGGTCAAGGTCAGAGGCAGCCGTATTGAAACATTGGTGGAGGCGGGCAATAAAAAGGCCGTGTACGCTGCGAATATGCTACACAATTTGGATGCTTATCTGTCAGCCTGCCAGTTGGGTATTACACTAGCATCGTTGGGACTGGGGTGGATCGGAGAGCCGGCCATCGCATATTTGATCGAACCTGTATTTACGGCCGTTGGATTGGGAGCGGCATATGTGCACGGAACTGCCGTGGTCATTGCATTTATTGTCATTACGTTTTTGCATATTGTGTTGGGTGAATTGGCGCCCAAAACGATAGCCATTCGTAAATCTGAAACCATTACGCTGTATTCAGCCATGCTGATGACTTGGTTTTACAAGCTGATGTATCCATTCATCTGGGTGTTGAATGGCATGGCGAACAGCCTGTTGCGTTTATTCCGTATGGAACCGGTATCGGAATATGACGATTCCGCGCATACGGGAGATGAAATACGCATTCTGATGAAAGAAAGCAATAAGAGCGGACTAATTGACAATACGGAATTGGCGCTTGTTGATAATATATTTGATTTTACTGATACGACCGCCAGGGAAATTATGATTCCGCGTACCGAGATGATCTGTTTGTACAGCAATGAGTCCAGAGAAGAAAATCTCGCGATTGCGACGGAAAGCATGAGAACCCGTTATCCAATCTGCGCCGAAGATAAGGACCATATTATTGGCTTTATCCACATTAAGGACCTTCTGCGGGCGAACACACTGGATACCCGTACGATGATTCGACCGATTCTGGCTGTTCCTGAATCTACACAAATTAGTGACCTGCTTAAGCGCATGCAGCGTAGCAAGACGCAAATTGCGATTTTGATTGATGAATATGGCGGGACATCGGGCATGGTGACGCTGGAAGACATTATGGAAGAAATCGTAGGTGAAATTCAGGATGAATTCGATCAGGAACGTCCTGGTTGTGAGCAGATTAATGACGAGGAGTTTTCCATTGACGGTATGTTATTAATTGATGAAGTGAACGATCGCTTCGGACTGGAACTTGATCATGAGGATTATGATACGGTAGGGGGCTGGCTATACTCACATGTTGAGGTTATTCCTCCACAGCCAGGTCAGTCTGTCGTGTTTGAAGAGTGTATGTTCGTTGTTGAAGAGGTTGAAAACAAGCGGATTTCACGTATTCGGCTCATAAAGCAGCCCATCATCGTGGAGGAAGCAGGAGTCTCCTAATGGAATAAAACCTTGCAAGCGACCTTTAATGATTTAGGGTCGCTTTTTATTTTGTCTTCTTTACAGAAAGGATATGAATTGATATGATGTTCGTATTATTGTCAACCTAAATGAAATATATTAAGTTGACAATTAAAGAATGAAATTAAATGATCCTGAGTATTTTATTATTTTTCATGATCAAAATGATGGAGGTATGAAGTGTGAAATTATTTAATGAGGGTTTAGATTGGTACTCGCTGGCAGATAAAGCGATCCAAGGCAGCAGGCTGACACTAAAGGAAGGCACTGCGATATTGGAAGCGGACGATGGGGACATATTGTCGATTATGCAAGCTGCTTTTCGGATACGACATCACTTTTACGGCAAAAAGGTTAAGCTTAACATGATCATGAACGCTAAAAGCGGCCTGTGCCCGGAGGATTGTGGTTATTGCTCACAATCTATTGTATCCACGGCTCCTGTCAGCAAGTATAGTATGCTGGACAAGGAGTCTCTGCTGGCTGGGGCGCGTGAAGCGTTGGCACGAAAAGCGGGAACGTATTGTATTGTCGCTTCCGGTAAAGGCCCAACGAATCGAGAGCTGGATCAGGTGATTGAGGCAGTCCAGGAAATTACCCGTACGATGCCGCTCAAAATTTGCGCTTGCCTGGGAATTCTCAAGGGAGATCAGGCCCAAAGGCTGGCAGAGGCTGGGGTACATCGTTATAACCACAATTTAAATACGAGCAAGGACAATTATCCGTCCATTACCACCACACATACGTATGATCAACGGATCGAAACTGTTAAAATAGCTCAATCTCACGGAATGTCTCCATGCTCTGGCGTTATTATAGGTATGGGGGAAACGAATGAGGAAATCGTCGAAATGGCCTATTCCTTGCGGGAACTTGCTGCTGATTCTATTCCGGTTAACTTTCTGAATCCGATTCCCGGAACCCCGCTGGAAGGAGCAAAGCGAGTAACTCCGATCAGAGCGCTAAAGGTACTGGCATTGTTCAGATTTATCTGCCCATCCAAAGAAATACGTGTCGCTGGCGGTCGGGAGCTAAATCTGCGTTCGCTACAACCTCTTTCTTTATATGCAGCTAATTCGATTTTTGTGGGGGATTATTTGACGACAGAAGGGGAAGAAGTCACAGTTGATCATCAAATGATTGAAGATCTCGGGTTTGAAATTGAGATGTGTGCCCTTCCAGCCGTATAATAAAAGTTGTTTGGACAGCAAATTATACAAATTGCTTTAGGAATTGCTGCGAATTACTGGATCAATTCGTTATATCATTTTTGTGAATTACCTGCTGCAAAAGTAAGAAGGCTCCCCCGCATGAAGCGGAGAGAGCCTTTTTTGGTTATGCTAGATCAGTCATTTTAGATCGCCCAATTCCCTTTGCGGAAGATGGGCTCCTCCGTACCGTCCTCTGTAACACCGTTAATGTCCATTTCACCTGAACCGATCATAAAGTCGACGTGTGTCAGACTGGAATTCAGACCGTTCACCACCAGTTCCTCTGCAGTCATATCCTTGCCACCCTTAAGGTTAAATGCATAGGCATTACCAATGGCCAAATGGTTGGATGCATTTTCATCAAACAACGTATTATAGAACAAAATGTTTTTGTCAGAGATCGGTGACTTGTGAGGCACGAGAGCAACCTCGCCCAAGTAGTGGGAACCTTCATCCATTTCTACGAGGTGCTGAAGAGTCTCCAAGCCTGTTTCGGCCTGTACATCGACAATGCGTCCATTTTCAAAGGTCAACGTAAAGTTGTCGATAATATTGCCACTGTAGCTAAGTGGCTTGGTACTGCTGACTTTGCCGTTCACACCTGTTTTGAGTGGAGCTGTAAATACTTCTTCGGTAGGCATGTTGGCTACAAAGCTATGTCCCTGTTGGTTCACGCTTTCAGCAGCTACCCAGAGGTGATCCTTGGCCAATTCGATGGTAAGATCGGTTCCCGGAGCCAAATAATGAAGCTTTTTATAGCGTTTGGCGTTTAAAATATCGGATTTGCTGGAAAGGGTATTCAAATGCTCTTTCCACGCTTCTACCGGATTGTCCAAATCCACACGCACAGTGCTGAAAATGGCTTCCCACAGCTTATCTATTTGTTCGGAAGCAGGCAGATTCGGGAATACTTTGGCAGCCCACTCTGCAGAAGGATAAGCGACCAGAGACCAGCTGAATTTGTCGGCCATTTGATATTCACGGTATTGACGTAATTCATGTGACCGCACCCGCTGAGCAGCAGTGATTCGAGTGGACGGGATGCCTTGAAGCAAATCTGGATTTT
This sequence comes from Paenibacillus sp. 1-18, assembly GCF_000520755.1. Classification (NCBI taxonomy): domain Bacteria; kingdom Bacillati; phylum Bacillota; class Bacilli; order Caryophanales; family Paenibacillaceae; genus Paenibacillus; species Paenibacillus sp. 1-18. The sequence goes on along the minus strand of NZ_ASSB01000097.1, from coordinate 2,461 downwards.
CGGCAATAATATGGAGTACCGCCGCGCCATTTTCGACCTCTTCTGTCATTTCGGCTGCGTACCATTTGGGAGCGATATTAAAAGTTTCATCTGGAGCCAGTTCATACTGTAACCGGGTAATAGTCTCATCGCTCCATTTTACTTTAACCAGCTTTGCTCCGACCGTATAGGCTGACTTAACAATCAGTCGCACGAGTTCGGCGGACAAGATGGGAGCATGAACGATCAAGGTCTGCCCAGGCTGGACATTGACGCCCACTCGAACGGCTAATTCGGCATATTTTTGCAATTTTTGTTGAAAATCTGACATGTTACTTTCCTCCATTTCACGAAAAAGCCTTAAAAGGCTTAGGTTGCTTGCACATTTTTTTTGCAAATTCTACACTTAGCTTATATATTGTACAATGTAACGAAAAGGTTCACAAATAAATTTTGGCACATTTTGGTAAAAATGAAAGGGCGGATCAATAAATGACAGAGCAAAATTCACCTGGGGAAGTAAAGGAAGTACATATTCAACAGGCACAAATGACGCGAGATGAAAACGGTGTTTATTTAGGCCAAGTTGTATTTGGAGTAAATGGACATCAGTCCGTATATGAAATTACATTCCACAGTAAAAGGGGCAAGGAATGGGACTACAGTCTCCATTTTGCGGGGGAGCCGCGGGTAGAGGAAGAAATGCTGGAGATGGATAGCTGGATTGAAGAAAATGATGATTTGTTCGATCATTTGCTGGATGCGGCCTGGAGCAAATTACCCGAGTAATGTAAACAGGTCTATTTTCGTGACAAGCGGATTATATTTAGCAGTGTCCGCATAATCTGCTGACATGGGGGAAGCCTATAGGTTGTGAATGACAGGAAATTCCATGTGAATGGGAGGGTGACGCTTTGGCAAATCATCTGTTCACCGAAGGAATGACGGCAAATGAAGAGGCTGCTCCCGATCTCTTGAGCTTACGGACACTGTTTGTAAATGTATGTTTTATCGGGGAGCCGGGAAGCCGATCCTGGGTGCTGGTGGATACGGGGATGACAGGATTTACAGACTCGATTATTCGTCAGGCTGAGGAACGGTTTACTGGTCCTCCGGTTGCTATTGTGCTTACTCACGGTCATTTTGATCATGTAGGCTCCGTTATTGAGCTGGTACAGCATTGGGGAGCTCCTGTTTATGCACATCCGCTGGAATTGCCTTTTTTGACGGGAATGCAGGATTATCAGAAACCTGATCCCGGTGTGGGTGGAGGTTTGTTGTCGGGTATTTCTTTTCTATACCCCAATGATGCTATAGATCTTGATGATCGTATTGCTCCCTTGCCTCAGGACAGCAGTGTACCAGGTGCTCCCGGCTGGAAGTGGCTGCACACGCCTGGACATACGCCGGGACATGTATCGCTTTTTCATGAGCATAGACGGTTGCTGGTTGCTGGTGACGCTTTTATTACGGTGAAGCAGGAATCGGCGCTGGCCGTTATTTTACAGGAAAAAGAAATACACGGGCCGCCTGCATATTTTACGACAGATTGGCAGGCTGCTCAGCAGTCGGTGGAAATGCTGGCCGGATTAAAGCCCAAGATTGCAGTTACAGGGCACGGTCATTACATGCATGGAACGGAGCTGAGAGATCAGCTGGATCGACTGGCTGGAGATTTTGAGCGCATGGCTGTCCCCAAACAGGGGCGCTATGTTTAGTAGTATAAGAAGGACGATGCCTTGCCAGGCGTCGTTTTTTTGTGTTGACGTGGAATTTTTTTGCTGAGCATGGTATAGTCAAGCCAAAAGAAAAACGCTTTCATTAACCATCGTCATTTCATCAAGGAGGATTATTGATGATACAACAGCATGCTGCAATTGGTGATCTTTATTATGGAATACCAGCGATTCGTCTTAAATTTGGGCGATATGAAGCGGTAGCCCTGCCGGGAAACGGTGCCAATCTGATTTCTTTTCGTGACAATGAATTGGGATATTCTTTTTTGCGTGAGCCGGATGCAGACAGCATAGAGGCTTTTAAGCAAAGCCCGTCTGTTTATGGCATTCCTTTCCTATACCCTCCGAATCGGTATGAGGATGGAAAATTCCTATGGAATGGAGTTACATATGAGTTGCCAATTAACGAAGAGGCGACCCACAACCATTTGCACGGCTTTTTACACACCGTTCGGTGGGAGGTAGAGGATTACGGTTCCGGTGAGCAGGGCAGCTATGTGGTAATGAATCAGCGCGTAAGGGAAGGGCATCCCATGTTCCCATACTTGCCGTTCACCTTTACGATGAAGTTGACGTACAGCCTGGATGAATTCGGCCTACATCAGCGTTATGTGATCCATAACGAGGAAAATCAACCGATCCCTAACCTATTTGCCTTTCACACGGCGATTCGTGTTCCATTCGTACCTGATAGCTCGCCTGAGGATTACAAGATTAAGGTCACGATCGGTCAACGTCGAGAGCTG
>NZ_ASSB01000096.1:0-11434 GCF_000520755.1 Paenibacillus sp. 1-18 | reverse complement strand
GTTGCTTTGTACAGCTTCGTCCGCAATATGCCCGGACTGTACGGAATGGGCGGACAACTTGGTAGAGGTTACGCTTTCCTCCGCTAGTTTGGCAGAGGTGACCGCTTCATCCTGTAGGGCTGGAGTCGCTATAGCCTGCAATGCAATATGCTTTCCCTGAATAGCCCCGTTTTGCAAGTGCTCTGATCGGATGGATTCCGGTGCAAGATGTGCAGATTTTACAGCATTCTGGGCCAGTGTGGTTTCCTCTACGGCTCCTGCTACCAAATGCCGGGTGTGTACGGACTGTGCAGTCAGATGACCAGGGCCCACGCTATTTTCCGCCAGATTGGAAGCCTGCACAGCCCGAGCCGCTAACTTCTCAGAGGTGACGCTTTCCGCTTGAAGTGCATGACCGGATACGCTATCCGGGGCGAGATGTTTGGTCTGAACCGATGCAGATTTCAGATGGTCGGAGGTGACGGATTCCGGAGCGAGATGATTCGCCTCCACCGCTTCCACAGCCAGATGGTTACTCTGCACGGCTTTATCCGTAATGTGCCACGGCTGCACAGAACGAGCTGACAGCTTGGAGGAAGTTACACTGCCTTCTGCTAATTTGGGAGCCGTGATCGCCAAATCATTAATTTTGTCTGTAGCCACACTTTCCGGCGATAGTTTCAGCGAAGTGACAGCATGATCCTGCAAATGGTGGGAGTACACTGCTCCACTCGCCAGATGCCCGGTTTGAACCGCCCCTTCACCCAAAATATCTGCGGTAACAGACTGTCCCTGCAAGGCCGAGGTTCCTACACTGCCCTCTCCAAGATGTTCGCTTAGCACGGAGCTGCGAGCCAGATGTGTCGAGTCGACCGATTGAGCCTGCAAGGCCTTGCCACCCACACTGTTGCTGGCAAGGTGATTTTCACGAATCTCTCCGGTTGCAATGTGTACGTGTGAAATGGCTTGGGACGCAATTTTATTTCCAGTGACCGCCCCTGTACCTATTTTAGTCTCCGTCACCGCCTCTTCAGCGATTTTGTCTGACTTAATAGAGCTCGGGGCAATATGGTTTTCCTTGATAGCCTGTTTCGCCACATGGTGATCCAGTACTGCACCCTTTCCTATTTTCTCGCTCGTTACTGCCCCTGATTGCAAATGTTGCTCCGTCACTGCTTCGGCTACGATATGATGCTTACGAATAATTTCAGACTTAAGGTGTAATGAAGAGACCGCCTCCGGAGCAAGCTGAGGACCTTTAATAGCTGACGCAGCAATATGTCTGGTAAGTACGGCTTCATCAGCAATTTTGTGCGGCAAAATGCTCTGATCCGATATCTTGGAGGAAGTCACAGACTGATCGACGATTTGCAGTGAGCCTACCGACTGATCCGCCAGCTTATTGGACTGAATACTCCGGTCTGCGAGATGCCGAGCTGTCACTTCACCTGCACCAATCTGCTCTTCTCCAATAGCACCGGGACTGAGATGTCTTCTTTCAATCGCTTCTGTCTGTATATGCTCCCCGGTAACCGCCTCATGCTCCAGATGACGTCCACTAACGGAACCTTCCTCCAGCTGTTCCTTGCCCACAATTCCGCCTGCAAGCTGCTGGCGGTTGATTGAGCCAGGGGCCAGATGCCGGGCATGAATGGCATGATCGGTCAGGTGTGCGCTCTCAATGCTGCCAGCCTGAATTTTAGAACCATCCACAGCACCGTCCCGCAGTTTGGAAGTGGTTACAGACTGCTCTCCGAGCTTGGAGCTGTCGATGGCTTCATTAGCCAGATTGTTCGATTGAATTGTACCGCTGCGAATTTTATCAGAAGTAACCGCCTGATCTTGAAGCATGTCTTGAGACACAATCCAGTGCTTGAAATGACGGCTCTCAATGGAGCCATTTGCAATATGATCACCGCTGATAATCTTATCGGCCAGCTTTTCCGGGGTGATGCTGCCATCCCGAAGCTTCTCGCCGCCAATGGAGCGATCCTGCAATTTGCTGCCTGCCACCGATGCATCCGACAAATGCTCTACCGTAATAGAATCAGGAGCAATTTTCGAAGAAGTCACTGCACCGTCGGCTATTTTAATCGTTTGAACGGCATAATCCGCCAGATATTCCGTTTGGATGCTCTCTTGTTTCAGCTTGCTGGAGTCGATGGAAGCAGGAGCAATCTTTTCACCAGTCACAGCGAAATCGCTCAAATCATCTGTATAAATGAAAGCATTGTTTACATGGGGCGCCTTCTTGTTGTTCAAAATTTCCTCGACATCAATGGGATCAGGCTGAGGCTCTGGCTCGTTGGCTTCCTCCATTGAGAGCTGAGTCTCTTCTTCGAATTCATTTTCATTGTCATCTTCAACCTCAGTCTCCTGCACAACATCAACTTCAGGTTCGACAATAGCCTGCTCCTCCAACTCCTCTGCTATTGGGGGAGGCGGAAAAGCAACTTGATGAAGTCTTGCTTCTGTCTCCCTCTCCGCAGGCTGTGGCTTCAAGCGCTGTATCATGCTTAACTCATTCATATCCGGGTCAATTACACTATAGAGCGGCTTTTTGTTTCTGGTGGTTTTACGGCTCTTGTTCTTCAAGCAGCTCTCTCCCTTCTCGTATTTATCGTTACAGCATCATATGCAGGCTCTTAGGCACTTGCCACCCTGCTCGGGGGTACTCTTTTCAGTGAAAACACACTCTCAGAAATCCACGTTTGAAAAAAAATTGTTAAAAGTTAAAATAGTAAGGGTGAAGATTGCTACAAGAAGAGAGGAAATACAATAACATGATTATCAAACCAAGAACACGTGGCTTTATCTGTACCACTGCTCATCCGGTGGGCTGCGCCCAACATGTTCAGGAGCAAATTGACTATGTGCAGACCCGTCCTGCTATTCAGGGTCCTCGTAACGTGCTTGTCATTGGGGCATCTGCCGGGTATGGGTTGGCTTCTCGTATTACTGCCGCATTCGGAGCGAAGGCCAATACAATCGGTGTATATCGCCCTAGCAATGCTACAGCCACACGTACAGCGTCGGCAGGCTGGTACAATTCTGCTGCATTTGAAAAGGCTGCTCAGGAAGCAGGACTTACATCCTTGAGCGTAACAGGTGATGCCTTTTCGGATGAAGTCAAAGCCAAAACAGTGGAAGTGATTCGCGAAGAGCTTGGACAAGTCGATCTGGTGATTTACAGTGTCGCTTCTGCCCGCCGTACGAATCCCCGTACAGGTGAAACGTTTAATTCCGTGCTCAAGCCTATTGGGAAACCCTATACAAATAAAACCGTCAACTTCCACACCGGAGAAGTCAGTAGCGTTACACTGGAACCCGCAACGGAAGAAGAAGTGCAAGCAACTGTAGAGGTCATGGGCGGTGAGGACTGGAAGTTGTGGATTGACGCCTTGCGTGAAGGCGGTGTATTGGCCGATACTGCAACCACCTTCTCTTTTTCGTATATTGGTTCAGATATTACGCAGGCCATTTATAGAGAAGGCAGTATCGGAAGTGCAAAGGATCACCTGGAGGCGACAGCCCGTCAATTGAATGATCAACTGAAAGCTACAGGCGGACGCGCCTTTGTCGCAGTCACCAAAGGACTGGTTACCCAATCCAGCTCTGCCATCCCTGTCGTTCCTCTGTATATTTCCGCTTTGTACAAGGTGATGAAGGAAAAAGGGCTGCATGAAGGGTGCATAGAACAATGCTACCGCCTGTTTGCCGAGCGTCTGTATGCACCTGAAACTCCTGTGGATGAAGAGGGGCGTATTCGTATTGATGACTGGGAGCTGCGTGAAGACGTGCAGGTAGAGGTTGCAAAAATTTGGGACGAGCTGACGACAAACAATATTTATGAGTTGTCTGATCTCGAAGGATATCGTCGCGAATTTTTCCAGCTATTCGGCTTTGAATTCGAAGGTGTAGACTACGACGCTGATATTGATCCCATCGTCAATATTCCTCACGTTCGCTAACTCTTTTGAATATCGTGATGATTAGATTGGCAAAACCAAAAAACTGTTCTTCGGCAGTAGAGCACTCTACTCTGCACGAAGGACAGCTTTTGTTTTTTAGCAAAGTTTGCAATTTTAAATTTCATTTGATATTGTACAAGTACGCATAGCAAAAACCCTCTTCTTACCAAGAGGGTGACTACAGTTGGACAAGTCCTACCTTGCCTGACCGTGATTATATTTGCTTAGCCCATCACATCCATATAAGGAGGTGATCAACAATGGCAAAAGACGTTCTGTGTGAGGTTAACTCCTGTACGTATTGGGCCCAAGACAATAAATGTAGCGCAAGCTCCATTTATATCGTAAGCAACAGACCTGCAGACACTCACAAGTCCGAAGAAACAGACTGCAAAACCTTTGAAGCAAAATAAACCTTTATTTTCAAGCCAAACCATAGTTTTCATGAAGGAGCCCCTGCCCGGGTTCCTTCTTTCTTATGATATTCTAACAAGAATGATAATGATTATCAAGCTCTTTTTGCATTAATGGGGTTTACGGGTTTCTATTTTTTGTCGACGGTCAGCGTATAAGGCCTGATGGCAATGGAAGTGAGGTTTCAACAAAAGTTCATCGACTTCGCGTTCATCATCGAACTTGATGGTGGTAATCATCAAAATGCAGCTGTTGCTCCTTGTGGGTCGATATAAACTGATACCAGCGGCTTTTTTTCCTGATTTGATCCAAGCAGTAATAATACGGATGTAATAGCAATACGTATATATCTGCTTTTCAAAAGTACGTATGTTGATGGCATATGCCTGTTGATCGCCAGCTTTGGCGCGTTCTACGACGGATTCTACATGTTCTGTATGGTCATTGGCCCCGGGACCAAAGCGCTCCATAGGATCACCTCCTTGTGTGTCCGTCATCATTCTGTAAAACGAATGCCCTGTGGTTGTTTGTGACATCTTCTATAAAAAACCGAAAAAACACGCATCAAAACAAAAAAAAGAAGCGTCGCTCTGAACGATTCGCTTCTTGTGCTTGATTTTTTTTGTAATTGTTCCTGCCTGGTCGGCCTCATTCGCACATGCTGTGATATATCGGCATAATGACCATTTGTCGCTGGGGGACCCGGCTTTGGCTCAGTCTGTCAGCGGCATCGAAAATGCCGATCTGGTCGCGGAGACGCGGTTTGCTACGTGACCCGTATTGGGCTACTCATGCAGCGATTGCGCTACGCGGCGAGCCTTCCATTCCTGAACAATATCAACGTGGCTACTGAGGCTTAAGTAACCCTACGTTGTTTTGTTTTAAAGGGTTTATTTATTATGGTCCTGTTCGCAGGTAACGAAAACTCAGTAGCTTATGCGAGAGGATTTGAACCATTCAGTCGTTCCATTATTTATATGAGTGCTCATATACCTCATTTTGTAGGGAATCCTTTTGCTTAATATATGAGCTAGAATAGATGCTATTATACGACATTAGATCAGCATGGCTACCCTGCTCTATAATTTTACCGTTTTGAATAACTAAGATATGATCCGAATGTATTACAGTCTGGAATTTATGAGCAATAATAATAATGGTTCGTTCACCCTTAAGTTCATTTAAAAGGTGTAGAATCAAGGATTCAGTTTCAGCATCAAGAGCAGATGTCATCTCATCAAAAATGAGTATCTCTGCGTTATGTAGCAGTGCTCTTGCTATAGCAAGACGTTGTTTTTGACCTACAGAAAGGTCGTATTTTTCGGAAATGATGTACGTATTATATTTCTGGGGAAGTGATAAAATATAGTCATGTAACCCGACTTTTTTCGAAATATCAATGACTTCATTTAATGTTGCATTTTTATTCCCAAAAGCGATGTTCTCGAATATAGTTCCTGTTGTTAATAACTCTTCCTGTGTTACTACCGCTATATTTTTATAGAAGGAACTTTTATTTAAATCGTGTAATTTATGATTATCATAAAGAATCTCACCTTTAGTTGGAACAATTTCTCCTGTTAAAAGTTTTGCAATCGTAGTTTTACCAGATCCACTTCCTCCTACTATAGCTAACATTTGATTTTTTTTGATTTCAAACGAGATATTATCAAGAACAGAGGTTTGATTATTGTAAGAAAACGACACGTTTTTTACATGTATTGCATTTTCTATATTTGAAAAAATGGTATTGCCGTTCCAAATATCTTTTAAATTCAAAAAGTCAAGAATCCTCTCGGCAGAAGCTATAGCTGATTGAACACCTACGTTCAACTGTGATAAGCGTGATACAGGTTGTAACAGTTTGACTATATATGTACTAAACGCGACGAGCGTGCCTAAGGTGACTTCTCCTTTAATTAATAAGAAGCCGCCAATGATTAGTAAAAGTACAGGGAAAAACCCGCTTAAAAAGTTACTGATTATGCCTAGTAGCAGTTCACGAGAAAAAAGTTTTTTCAAAATACGAATCAGAAGGATTTGTTCTCTGCAAAATAAGGCACTACTATACCTTTGGCGGTTAAATCTAACCGAGGTCCACTTTTGCTTTAAACCTAATTGTAGTATTTCCATTACATTTTCGTACTGTTTTTTGTAATTTATATTTAACTGATACACTTTCTTTTTGGAATTGTAGTATAAGAAAAAGTAAATGGGTATAAAAAACAAGGATATCGTTGCCAACTTCCAATCCATAAAATAGAGGACAATTACGGTTCCGATAATCGTCAAACAATCGGTAAACATAGCTATAAATGCTTGGTTTAGCAATCCTGTGAACGCCTCGACATCATTATAGATTAAAGAAATAATCTTACCGGAAGGCTGATGGATTCGTAGACTAAGATTTTGATTATAAATATCATTTCTTAATCGAAATTGCAACAAATTTCGAATTCTAAAAATAAGTGAATCTCTAAGTGCCGCTGTCAATCCCCCTCCGATCAGTAAGGATAAAAAAAGAATACCAAAATAACTTATTTCCTTAACAGAAAGTGCTTTAGCATTATAAGAATCTATCAATCTCTGCATTAAAATGGGTTGGTATATCATAAACAATATATTTATGATAATTATGCAGAGTGCGGTAATTTGAAGTGGCAATAGAGGTTTAATATATCCTTTTATTAATTGTATCATAAGTATGTCCTCCGTAATTGGGAATTAGGAGCCAGGGTATAACTGTATCGGCATTGCTGTATTACATAAGAAGTAGATGGGAGTACAATGCCGAATTATAAATTATTGACCAAAAAGGATGTTTCTTTGTTCTTGGGTAAGTTGAAGGTATAAATTTATAGTAGAAGTAATGAATTTTTGGGTTACTTTGCAGAGTTTACCGACAGGTTGATTGATATTTCCATTCTCTGAAAAATTCTCCTGGTGACATCCTCCGCCACAGAGGTTTTTTGCCCAACAATTTGAACAGGTTGTTCTATTTCTTATCGTTGAATTTTCTATAAAATCATATTGTCTGCTCAATTTATCCTCATCAAACAGGTTGCCGATGGAGCATTCGTCCTCGCCTACAAACCGATGGCAAGGGAACAAATTCCCTCTAACATCAACAGCGACAGCATTCGTACCTGCGCCACAAAAGTGAATTCTAGGACCGCCGGAATGGATTTTACTTAGCATACCAAGGACATTGGACATTTTTTTGGCTGTAGCATAGTCTTCATTTTCTAATAATTCTTGGAATCTTTCTACCAGCTTAACCATCTCTTTTGATAAAATATCATAGTGCTCGTCCGATAAGGAATAAAGCGCTGGGGACAAATATATTTTTCTAAAACCCAGTTTTACTAAATGGTCAAAAGACTTATGAAGATCAAGCTCTACAGGTGTTACTGTACCTCTTGCACCTATTTTATGATCATTTCTCATTTCTTCTGTACGTTTTAATAGTAAATCATAAGACCCTTGTCCACCTTTGAAAAAACGATTAAAATTATGTGTTTTTTCATCACCGTCAATGCTGGTTTGCACACCAAAATGATGTTTGTAAAAAAAGCTTTTGATTTTAGGAGTGATGAGTGTACCGTTAGTGGTTATAGAAAAAGAAAATTTCTTATGATGAATTTGAGATTGTTTATTAACGTAGTGTACAGTCTCTTGTATTAGAGGGAAATTTAATAAGGGGTCCCCGCCAAAAAAAGTGATATTTAATTGCTCCATTTCTCCCGACTGTTGAATAAGAAAGTCTACAGCCGCTTTAGCAATTTGTAAAATATATAATAATGTACATTTTTTAGTTATACAAAACCATACTAGGAAGGAGAACTTCAAAGTTATCATTCACTTGTTTATACGAAGCAACTTACAGATTGCTCAAAAAGTACTTGTATCTGGTTAGGACATTTTATTGATCTCTCTTTACGTGTTATATACAAACCTATGTCATCGTGTATGTTGCTTTAACTACAAAAAAATGTACAATAGTAATATTTCATGCTTAGGAGGTTTGAAAATGGAATATATAGTCGAAACTAAAGCACTCCGAAAAAATTTTGGTCTCTTTACCGCTGTATACGACATATCCTTGCACGTGGAGCGGGGGAGCATTTACGGTTTTCTCGGCGAGAACGGGGCCGGAAAAACAACCACAATCAGAATGCTGATGAGACTCATGGAGCCTACAAGCGGAGAGGTTCTCTTATTTGGGGAGCGGCTGGAGAAGAACTACCCGTCTATCTTTTCCAGAATAGGCACCATTATTGAAACGCCTGGCTTTTACGGAAACCTCAGCGCAAGGGATAATCTGAGGATATGCTGCACGTATATGGGGGTGAAAGATGAGGGAAGAATTGAACGTACGCTCTCTACCGTGGGATTGGAGCATACCAGCAAGAAGAAGTTTAATGATTTTTCCTTAGGGATGAAGCAAAGATTAGGGATTGCGAGGGCGCTTGTCCATGATCCGGAGCTGCTCATATTGGACGAGCCTACGAACGGACTGGACCCGTCAGGGATCAAGGAAATTCGTCAATTACTGAAACGGCTATGTGAGGAAGAAGGGAAAACGATTCTCATCTCCAGCCACATCCTGAGCGAAATTCAACAGTTAGCGACACACATCGGAATCATACATAATGGAAAACTGTTGGCAGAAGATCGTTTGAACCGGTTGGAGGAAAGCTTTGAGCAATATACGGATGTAAAGGTAGACGATGCGGAGGCGGCTCGTACGTTTCTGCAAGAGCGTATGAAGCAGACTCAATGTGATGTGAAATCCAAGCAACATTTAAGAATCTATAACCCTATCGAGAATACAGCGGCGTTAAACAAAGAGTTAATGGATCACCATTTTTCGGTCTATGAAATACACACCTCAAAGCAGACGCTGGAGGATTACTTCCTGGCGCTCATCTCAAGGGAGGGCGGGCGGCGTGATTAGAGCGGAGCTCATTAAACTCAAAGGCTCAAAAGCTTTTGTGCTGAGCTATATTATATTACTGGCTGTTACGCTGTTATTTTTTATTTTAGACGCTATCTTTCCCCAGTATTCGATTGATCATTCTGGGTGGAACTATTATTTTCAGGAAATTGTCGGCTTCATCAACATTGCGACCGGATTCATCAGCTACTTCATATTAACCGGTCATATTTTCGCGAGAGAGTACCAGGAAGATACGCATCTATTTATGTTTACGAGTCCTGTAGCCCGAACGAAATTTTATATCAACAAACTTATGGTAATATATGGATATATAGTGGTTTCTTTATTTTCTGTGCTGATTTTGTCTGCGTTATTAGGGATGTTGATTACTGATCGACCCTTAACACTGGATATCTGGGTAGACCAGATTCTGGTGTTTGCTAAAATGTGTGTAATGCATGCGATGTTAATACCGATCGTCTCTTTTTTCGCCATACGGTGGAAAAGTTTTCTGGTGGTCGTGCTCGTAGCTTGTACCGCCATATTTTTTAATTTCATATACAAAAGTGAATGGTATCCGTGGATTGTTCCGTATCTTTTATCTCCCAATGAAGGAAGAGGGTTAATACAGGTCGATGTTTCAATAGCTTGGTTCAGTTTATCTGTTACCTTTATTCTTGGATTATTTTTATCCATGTGGACATATAAAAGAAGATACTAAAGATGGGCTTTCTGAAAGGAGGGGGATTATGCTTAACCTGTTTAAAGTAGAGTGGCTGAAGCTGAAATGGACCAAAATTCTTATTCTGAGCGTGATTATTTTAGTATTATCGGTCGCTTTGATTTCCTTCAGTTATGAGGGTAGCACCAAGTATTCCATAGACCGTGACGGTTGGAATGCATACTTTATGGATTTGGTATCCATTATCAATTTTGTAACCGGGTATATGAGCTATTATATTTTGACCATCTTTATCTATACGAGAGAGTATCAGGAAAACACTCATATTGCCCTGTTCACAAATCCGGTTCGTCGGACGCGTATCTACTTCAGCAAGCTACTGGTTATATATACGTATATTGCGGTTAGCTTGCTGTTGGCATTTGTCATATCTGCTGTATTGGGAACCTTGATTACAAGTAGACCTTTAACTTCTGAAATTGTTATATATCAGCTTGGGGTATTTGCTAAAATGTTTCTTATGCACGCCATGCTCATTCCGATAATATCTTTCTTCGCCATTCGATGGGAAAAATTTATAAACGCTGTGATCGCGATGTGCACGGTCATATGTTTAAATTTTGTTCTGATCAATGTAACTGGAAATACACTCTATCCATGGACGGTCCCAGTTTTATTTTCTCCACATGGCACGTTGGGAAGAACATATACGCATGTTCCGAACGGGGTCATCAGTATATGTTTCATTTTTGTGCTGGGGCTTATCCTGTCGTTGAGGAGCTTTAGCAGCATAAAAAAGAAATAAACTGTTCAAGTCAAGGAATCAACATACTTCTATACTAACGTTGTATATAAGCAGGCACCTAAACGAAGTATACGCTTCGTCAGGTGCCCTCTTTGTATTATAATGTTTGATTAGCACAAAGGCATTCATTTTCTTCATACTTGCATTTTCGTACCTGCAGTTGTTATTTGGTTAAAACTTTAACCTCCTTGGGACCAAGGGGCACGGTGATGGAGCAAGGTACTAAAAGTTTATCAGGGATACGTTCAATCGATATGACAGACGGAGTAATTGAAGTGTTGAAGAAACACAAAGAGAGAATTAGTAAAGAAAAAGAACTGGCTGGAGAAATGTATATGGACAATGATTTAGTGTGTTGTACCAACATCGGTAAGCCTGTATTCCAAAATACACTTTCAAGATTAAAAATATAAAGATAAAAACATTGGGGCTACTATTTTATTGCTATTATATTGGCTCCTTTTGGGTCGATATGAATTGATACCAGCGGCTTTTTTTCTTGATTTGATCCAAGCAGTGATAATACGCGACTTTATAAAGCTAACCTGAAAAAGAAACCCCCTGCTGCCGATATTTCCCTATCGCCTGATATACCTTGATAAAAATGTCCTGTACCGCGTCCTCCGCTTCCTCGCGATTTTTCA
>NZ_ASSB01000095.1:0-6070 GCF_000520755.1 Paenibacillus sp. 1-18 | reverse complement strand
GCCGCGGCGAATCAGCCTGCCAGCCTATCCTTTTGCAAGGGAGCGGTACTGGATTACGGATATTAAAACCAAGTCGGCTTCCATTGAATTTGCACATGCTGTAAAGCCAACAGATTCGTTCATTGGCCAAAAGACACTTGCGAAAACGGCAAATGTTTCGGAAATAAATGCGGAGGAAGGCGCTGCTCCATATTCCAAAGCTATTCCTTCGTATATCCAGAATATCCAGAGCCATATTTCCGCCAGTGTAAAAATAAAGAAGATGCCAGATACTTCTTATCTAGCGGCTGAATACGAAAGAATGCCCTCGACTACGGTCGACAACAAAGCTTACTCGGAACAGGATGAAGCGACGGAGGGACTAAATCGGCAAAGGAGGCTTACAGATGAAGGAAATGAATGATATCTTGTACAGGCTGTTATGGGGCCACTTGCAATGGATGGGATTATGTCCATATGCGAATATGGAAAAGAAAGCTATGCTCGCGGACTTTAAAACAAAAACAGCTTTACTGGATTTATACGATCGTTGGCTTGAAGAAAGCATAGAAGTATTGGCACGGCATCAGTATTTTTACTGTAACGGAGAGTCTTATAGCGTAGCGGATACCGCTTCGGTTGATCTGCAGGCTGTATGGAAGGAGTGGGAATGGAAGAAAGGGGCATGGCTGAAAAATCCGGATCTTTCAGCCTGGGTAGTTTTGGTAGAATCAACATTGCGCAAACTGCCGGAAATTTTGACCGGAAAAATACCTGCCACCGACATTGTTTTCCCTAATTCCTCCATGAAGCTGGTGGAAGGCATCTATAAAAACAGTCCTGCAGCAGATTACTTTAATGAAGTGCTGGGTGATATTGTAGTCTCCTATCTGAATGAGCGACTTAAGCATGACCCGTCGGTGCCGATTCGAATCATTGAAATTGGCGCAGGCACTGGAGGCACCAGCGCTATGGTCTTCCAGAAGCTTAAACCTTATCGGGAGCATATTCAGGAATATTGCTATACCGATAAATCCAGAGCATTTTTATTACATGCACAAAAAGAGTACGGTCCACAAAATCCTTACCTGACCTATCAGATTTTTAATGTGGAAGAGTCGGTTGAGGGGCAAGGTATCGACACAGGTGGATATGATATTGTGATTGCTACCAATGTATTGCACGCCACCAGGAACATTTGCCAAACGCTACGCAATGTCAAAGCGGCGCTGCGAAAAAACGGCTTGATTCTTATAAATGAAATCAGCGGCAACTCTCTGTTAAACCATCTATCCTTTGGCCTTTTGGAGGGATGGTGGCTTTATAATGACCCGGAACTGCGCATTCCAGGCTCTCCCGGGTTATATCCTGAAAGCTGGAAAAAGGTATTGGAAATGGAGGGCTTCCGGTCGATATTTTTCCCAGCTCAGGAGGCACATGATATAGGCCAACAAATTATTGTGGCTGAAAGCGATGGTATGATTCAGAACAAACAGGAGCTTGAACACGGCGAGTCTCAAAAGAAACCGTATGACAGAGAAATTCGATCAGGTACGGATGTAACTGATGTGACCGACGAGATGGCTGAAGAGTATGTCAGGGAGCTTATTGTAGAGAAGCTGGTAGAGGCTTTGAATGTAGACTTTACTATGATTGATATTCATGAGTCATTCGCAGATTATGGATTGGATTCCATTCTTGGCGTCAACTTTGTGCAGGCTGTCAATCAGGGGCTGGGGATTCATTTGCAAACTACCGACATCTTCGATTACAGCTCGGTAAAACAACTGACGGCATGCATTTTAAACCAATATGGCGATAAAGTTTTACAAGCCTTGGGCCAAAACGCTGATCAAATAGATGATGAGGAAGAGGCAAGTCGCGGCATCCAAGAATTTGAAGACACAAAGTATATTCCTAATCCGGTTCAAACGGCAGGTGTATCCGTTGAGCAGGAGGGGGGCAAAAAGAAGTCTAAAGAGAAAGCTTTAACGCAAAGAGAGCCCATTGCGATTATTGGAATGAGCGGGCGGTTTGCTGAGTCTGAAAATGTACATGAGCTGTGGAATCACCTTAAGCATGGCGACGATTTAGTGGAAGAGGTAACCCGGTGGGATCTTTCGAAATACCAGGAAAAACATGCAAGCTACTGCAATCATGGCAGCTTTTTGGGGGATATTGATAAGTTTGATCCGCTTTTTTTCAATATCTCGGGACTGGAAGCGACCTACATGGATCCGCAGCAGCGATTGTTTCTGGAGGAAGCGTGGCATGCTCTGGAGGATGCAGGTTATGCGGGCTCAGGGATGCAGGGCCGCCGATGCGGAGTTTATGTAGGGTGTGCGGAAGGAGATTATCAACAATTGCTGGGTGAAGACCTGCCTCCGCAAGCGCTCTGGGGCCATATGGGTTCCGTAATTCCCGCTAGAATCTCCTACTATCTGGATCTTCACGGGCCGGCCATAGCTGTAGATACAGCTTGTTCCAGTTCGTTAGTTGCCGTTCATCTGGCTTGCCAAAGCTTATGGACCGGGGAAACGGATATGGCTTTAGCTGGCGGTGTCTATATTCATACTACCCCTCGCTGCTATTTATATGGTGACAGAGCAGGAATGCTGTCCCGTTCGGGGCGCTGTTATACCTTTGATGACAGGGCAGATGGAATGGTTCCGGGAGAGGCTATTGGCACGGTAGTGCTCAAGCGGCTTCATGAAGCTGTTGCCGATGGTGACCACATCCATGGAGTGATTTTAGGCTCGGGAATCAATCAGGACGGCACCACGAATGGACTTACTGCGCCAAGCCAGAAATCTCAGGAGCGACTGGAGCAATATGTATACGATACATTTGATATCCACCCTGAGCAAATACAGATGGTGGAAGCACACGGGACCGGTACCAAATTGGGAGATCCAATTGAATATCAGGCACTGACGCGAACATTTAGAAAGTATACTGACAAGAAGGAATATTGCGCGATAGGGTCTATTAAGACGAATATCGGCCATACGCAAATAGCGGCAGGAATTACAGGAGTAATCAAACTGCTATTGTCTTTAAAGCATAAACAAATTCCGCCTACACTTCATTTCCAGTCAGGCAATTCGAATATTCAGTTTGCGGATAGTCCTTTTTATGTCAATACCCATCTACAGGACTGGGAGATAGAACCTGGAGCCAGACGCTGTGCAGCGGTCAGTTCCTTTGGCGCCAGCGGCACCAATGTCCATATGGTCATAGAAGAGGCTCCAAAGACGGAACGAAGACATTCTGAAAAACCGGGTTATTTAATTCCATTATCGGCACGGACTTTAAAACAATTACGCCAGCAGGTAGAGCAACTGATTGCATATTGCGAACAGGAGCCTACGGCAGACTGCGGAAATATGAGTTATACATTATTGCTTGGGAGAAAGCACTGCAACCATCGGCTTGCATGTGTTGCCCGCAATCAAGGCGAGCTTGTCATGTCCTTTAAAAAGTGGCTGGAAAAAGGCAGTGCTTCTCAAGTTTATTATGCTGAACTGCACGAAAAAGAACAACGTATACAAACGTCTTTGAAAAGATACGGGGATGAATGTATTCAAAGCTGTCAGAATACAGGCGATGCGCGCGAGTATTTGGAACTTTTGACTACTATTGCAGATTTGCATGTTCAGGGATATTCGTTAGACTTTGAGCGTTTGTTTTCAAATGAACAATACTCCAGGATTTCGCTGCCGACTTATCCTTTTGCAAAAGAGCAGTATTGGGCGCCTGGAAGTGAAACAAAAATGATCGGCGACATAGCGGCAGAAAGTGAACCGAAATTTACGATCACCAGAACAGCGGAAGCCGTTAGGATCGCGGAAGCGCCTGCGGTTGCGAATAGCCGTACACTGCTATTTGAGCCTGCCTGGAAAGAGCAGGATGTACCGCTGGAAGCCGAAGCCCCCGCCTATGATCGGCGAATAGTCTTGCTTTGTGAGCCGGGCGAGGCCTTGCACGAGCAGCTCGAAGCGAAAGTGAGCGGGAGCGTGCAGGTGCTTGCCTTTCAAACCGGGAAAGGCCGGGTAGATGAACGGTTTCAGACCTATGCGGCCCAGGCCTTTGAGAGCATCCAAAGCATACTCAAAGACAAGCCTGAGGGAAGGGTGCTGGTCCAAATGGTCGTGTGGACCGCGGGGGAAGGGCAGCTCTTTTCGGGACTTTCGGGACTGTTGAAGACAGCCCGGCTGGAAAACCCGAAATTCATCGGGCAGCTGATCGAAGTGGAGCAGGCAGAACAGGCGGAAGGCATCCTGGCGAAGCTGGAGGACAACAGTCGAAGTCCGGTGGATGGATGGATTCGCTATGAGAACGGTCAACGGAAAACCGCGCTCTGGAGCAGGCTCGATCCGTCCGGGGAAAAAGAAGGACTTCCCTGGAAAGACGGTGGCATCTATCTGATCACCGGGGGCTCCGGCAGCCTGGGACTGCTGGTTGCAGAAGAGATCGTCCGGCAAACCCAAGCGGCGACCTTGATCTTGACGGGGCGGTCGCCGCTGGACCAGGGTCAGCAGACCCGGCTGAAGGAGCTGGAGGCTTCAGGTGCCAGCGTGGTGTACAGGCAGGGTGATATCACCGACAGGAAGACGGTTATCGGCTTGCTGGACAGTATTCAAGAGGAATTTGGGCGTGTGCAGGGGATCATTCACTGCGCAGGGGTGATTCACGATAACTTCATCATCAAGAAAACAAGGGAAGAATTTATAGAGGTGCTGGGACCGAAGGTGAGCGGACTGGTCCATCTGGATGAGGCGAGCAGCGGTCAGGATCTGGATTTCTTTGTGCTCTTTTCTTCCATATCGGGCAGCCTGGGCAATCCGGGACAGGCCGACTATGCCACCGCCAATGCCTTTATGGACGCGTATGCCGATTACCGAAATGCCCTTGTGGGGACCAAGCAACGGCGAGGGCGGACGTTATCCATCCGCTGGCCGCTGTGGAAAGAGGGCGGGATGCGGATCGATGCGGACACGGAACAGATCATGATGCAGAACATGGGCATCACGGCGATGCAGACCCGATCAGGCATCAAGGCTTTGTATGACAGCCTGGCTTCCGGCAAGGAGCAGGTGCTGGTCATGGAAGGAGAGCCCGGGAAAATCGAGGCTTACCTGGCGAAAGCCGTCTCACAGGCCGGTGTCGTCCGTGCTGTCCAGACAGTTGTACCTAACCAGGCAACCGCGCCTAAGCTGGATGCGGGCTTGCTCTACGATAAAACCTTATACCGTCTCAAGGTGCTATTGGGAGAGGTGACTCGGCTAAGCGTCGGCAACATCGAAGCCCATGAGCCGTTGGAGAGCTATGGAATCGACTCCATCATGATTACCCAGCTCAATGCCAAGCTGGCGGGCTTCTTTGGAGAGCTGTCGCAGACGCTGTTTTATGAGTACCAGACCTTGCGTGCCTTGGCGGAATATTTTGTGGCGGAATACCCGCAGGAGTGCATGCGGTGGGTCGGGATGAGCCATGACCTGTGGCCTGTAGAGGAAATACCTGCGGCACCGCGAAGCGCCGAAGAAGAAACCGTGCCGGCTGCGGTGAAGGAGACAGCGAAGCCGATTCGAAGCTTGGCGAAGCCTGCCGCAGTGGAAACTCCTGCCGCAGCGGAAAGTCGTGAACCCATAGCGATTATTGGAATGGCTGGAAAGTATCCCGGATCGGGGAACATGAACGAATATTGGGAAAATCTAAAAGCAGGAAAGGACTGTGTCGCCGAAATCCCGAACGAACGTTGGGCGCTGGAAGGGTTCTTTCATCCTGATCCACAGGAAGCGGCGGCGAATGGAAAAAGCTACAGCAAATGGGGGGGCTTTATCGAAGGATTTGCAGAATTCGATCCGCGCTTTTTCAATATTGCGCCACGGGAAGCACTCGGTATGGACCCGCAGGAAAGGCTGTTCATTGAAGCCTGCTGGGAAGCACTGGAGGACGCGGGCTACACCCGGGAACAGCTTGCGTTGCGGCATAACCGCCGGGTAGGCGTATTTGCCGGGATTACCAAAACGGGTTTTGATTTGTACGGATTGGATTTATGGAGGAAAGGGGCGCAAGTATATCCCCATAC
>NZ_ASSB01000094.1:0-793 GCF_000520755.1 Paenibacillus sp. 1-18 | reverse complement strand
GACTCAGTTCGGTATAAGTAAAAACGGGAATGATCAGATCGAGCAAAGCTGGCAGATCGGGCAACGGGAGATGCTCAATATCTCTACAAACAGCAAATTTATTGTTGCTAAGAAGAGCGAGCATATGATTATCCATGATCAACCAGAGCTTGTCATTCAGGTAATCCGTGAGCTCATCTCCAATATCAATCACCCTCAACCAACCGTTTCTAAAACAAACACAGATGATTAGGGGCTTTATATGTTGATGGTTGCATAAAACTCAAAAAGACGCCCGGGTTCCTTCTATATAAAGGAACCCGGGCGTCTTTGCTACCCAACACTTATTCTCGTTGATTGATCTTAGGACAAAATGGACTTATTTTCAGGTGATGCTTCTGCGACCTTGCGAAGAATCTGTCTCAGTACTTTAGCATTTTCGCCAACATAACCGGAATCAAGCAGCACATCGTGCGTACCGATGACTCCGTACTCCTCGTATTGACCAAGCGTCGTCTGTTGCCATAGCAGTTTATCTGATGATGTCACCGGACCGATGCTATCGTCTTCTGCAATCAAGGCATGGATATTCGCTCGAACTTCACCCGCGTTAATAAGCTCATTTCGGTAGATGGAGTAGATCAACATTTTGTCTTTGACTCGCTCCCTGTCAGATGGTTCAGCCAAGAATGCTTTGTACTGATCCCCAATGCTGTCCAGCACCGCCTCGACGATCTCTTCAAGCTGCTCCGGCGTCGATTCATCCTTGGACATCTTTCTCATAGCATCCACCATAATGATGTCGCTGACATGG
>NZ_ASSB01000093.1:0-804 GCF_000520755.1 Paenibacillus sp. 1-18 | reverse complement strand
TTACACCCTGAAAACTGGATCCGAAACTTCATTGCGTCTTATCTTTAGGATAAGCCCTCGACCGATTAGTATTGGTCAGCTCCATGCATTACTGCACTTCCACCCCCAACCTATCTACCTCGTCGTCTTCAAGGGGTCTTACATACTGGGAAATCTCATCTTGAGGGGGGCTTCACGCTTAGATGCTTTCAGCGCTTATCCCTTCCGTACATAGCTACCCAGCGGTGCTCCTGGCGGAACAACTGGTACACCAGCGGTACGTCCATCCCGGTCCTCTCGTACTAAGGACAGCTCCTCTCAAATTTCCTACGCCCACGACAGATAGGGACCGAACTGTCTCACGACGTTCTGAACCCAGCTCGCGTACCGCTTTAATGGGCGAACAGCCCAACCCTTGGGACCTACTTCAGCCCCAGGATGCGATGAGCCGACATCGAGGTGCCAAACCTCCCCGTCGATGTGGACTCTTGGGGGAGATAAGCCTGTTATCCCCAGGGTAGCTTTTATCCGTTGAGCGATGGCCCTTCCATGCGGTACCACCGGATCACTAAGCCCGACTTTCGTCCCTGCTCGACTTGTAGGTCTCGCAGTCAAGCTCCCTTCTGCCTTTGCACTCTTCGAATGATTTCCAACCATTCTGAGGGAACCTTGGGGCGCCTCCGTTACTCTTTAGGAGGCGACCGCCCCAGTCAAACTGCCCACCTGACACTGTCCTCGTACCGGATCACGGTACCAAGTTAGAACCTAGATACGATCAGGGTGGTATCCCAAGGATGCCTCCCCTCAAGCTGGCGCTCAAGGTTC
>NZ_ASSB01000092.1:0-10352 GCF_000520755.1 Paenibacillus sp. 1-18 | reverse complement strand
CGCCTGCCATAGCCGCATCCGTGTATAAGCTATAAGCCGAAAGCGTTACCCCGAATAGCGGGTGTATCGCTCTCGGCTTTTTTAATGACTGTGTTACAAGATCATTGTTATTTTAAATGTAGTTATAGAAAAAATTAATTAGTCGCTGCGATAGTAAGCATGCTACAGTAATATTATTCTTTATATCTGATTAAATAGATAGGATTAATTATTCTTTTAAGCAACTTAGAACATTATAAACAACAATATAGTGAGGCGGGTTAATATGAGCGAAATCTATCGTCTAGCACAACAGAAGGACGCCGAAAGATTGCAGTATGTGACGTATGAGGCATACGAAACGATTCGGCAGTTGGGGCTGCAGTGGCCTGCCGCTCAGGCAAACGTTGCTCTCATTCAGGAGAACATTAAAAATAATGACTGCTATGTGCTGGAAGTGGATGGCGTCATCCAGGCTACGGTTAGCCATCTGAAAAATAGAGCTCTTGATTTTATAACCGATTTACCGTTTGTGATGTGGTTCGCCGTGGACCCGGCTGCACAGGGCAAAGGATATGGGAGAAAACTGCTGAATTGGGTAGAGCAGGCGATTATTCGTGATCAGGTGGGTGCCCCTGCGGTGACACTGGCGACAGCGGAGAAGCATCCATATCTGCTATCTATGTACGAGCGCTGGGGATATGAACGTATTCAAGCTTTTGACCGTGGAACAGGGGATGGGATGATGCATTACTGCGTAAAGTAGTGAATCCTGAGTTATTTGATGCCTACATTCGTGAAAAAAATGAAGCAGAGACAGCTAACCGAAATTAGACCCGATTACCGGGAAGGAACGAAGCCGATTCGTCCGCTGAAAGGGGTATGGATAAAATGAAATTTGTATTGTTCAGTTATAATGATGTACTTCATTTTGGTCCTGGTGTTGCGTTACGGTTTATGGTTATCATAGACAAAGGTATAAATTTATCGTTACATTCGGATACAAAGGAGATATATGATGGCTGAGCCTTTAAAAAATATGTACACAGAGGAATTTCTTCGCCTTTTCGGTGAAAGAGTACAAACTGCTTATAGCTCGTTTGATACCAACGGATTTATCCGTCAAGTTATGAATGAAGAATGGGACGAACTGGAGCTAAAAGCCCGGATGCGACGAATTTCACTAACATTGGGAACGTACTTGCCAAATCGCTATGAAGAAGCCTTGGCTATCCTGTTTGCCATAGACGAGCATTGCAGCGGTTTTCCGTACTTATTCTTCCCGGACTTTGTAGAGGTGTACGGGCAGGGAGAAGAGCATTGGGACCTCTCCATGAAGGCACTGGAGCGTTTTACATCAAAATCCTCTGCAGAGTTTGCTGTGAGACCCTTTCTACTCCGTGAACCGGAAAGAATGATGCGGCAGATGACGGCTTGGGCAGGACATCAAAGCGAGCACGTCCGTCGTCTTGCGAGTGAAGGCTGCCGTCCAAGATTACCCTGGGGGCAGGCACTGCCCATGTTTAAACACGATCCTGCTCCAGTATTGAACGTATTGGAATTACTAAAAGCCGATCCGTCACTGTATGTACGTAAAAGTGTAGCGAATAACCTGAACGACATCGCCAAGGACCATCCCGATACGATCATAGCTACGGCTAGGCGCTGGAAAGGCACGCACCCTGATACGGACTGGATTGTGCGTCACGGCTGCCGGACTTTGATTCGCAAATCCATCCCTGAAGTGATGGCCATGTTCGGCTATGCCGAAGAAACGAACGGATCACCGCTAGTTACGGAAGCATTTTTTACCGTCGATCCGGCTGTGTTAAAGCTCGGTGATAGCTGTGAGCTGAGTTATGCACTTCAACTTCGGGAAGGTGACCCTGTGCGAGTCCGCATCGAATACGGCATCGACTTTATAAAGGCGAGAGGACAAGCCTCACGTAAATTATTTCTGCTTTCCGATAAAACCGTTCCAGGGGGAACCCGTCTTACAGGTGTGCGCACACACCGTTTTGCAGACCTGACGACCCGCCGCCATTACTCGGGCGCACACCGTATTATACTGCTTGTGAACGGGCAAGAAGCCGCATCTACAATAGTGGAACTCCAGTTTTAAAAGCTCTATAGCAGAAAGAAAAAGAGTCTGAAACGAGGCTCTTTTTTTGTTGTTTGTTCATATAATTTATTTTTTTTCAAAAAAATTAATGGTGGTATTAGAACCAGGTACTAGGACGTGGTATACTACAATAAGATATGGCTCTCATCTTATGTACAAAGGGGAAATATAATTTGACAGATCAGCAGCAGTGGCTTGCGCCTGAATATTACAATATAACTTCGGAAATGGAACACCATAATGCTGGTAAAACAGCACTCAAGTGGTTGAGCGAAACAGGAGAATACGAGGAGATCACTTATGGAGAGCTGTTAAAAAAGGCTAATCGACTGGCTGGTGGACTTATGAGTCTGGGATTTAATAAAGGAGACAGAGTTCTGGTCGTAGTACCACGGCGTATTATTGCATATGTGATTTACCTGGCGTGCTTGAAGCTGGGACTCGCCGTTATTCCTTCTTCGGAAATGCTGCGGGCTAAGGATATTGCGTATCGTCTTCGCCATTCACAAGCACGAGGAATTGTTGCATGGACCGGAGTAACTGGTGAAGTGGACAAAATAAATGATGATTTGCCTGACCTGGATTATCGGATCATGGTTTCCGGTGACAACCCGGCACCTGCACCCGGCTGGCTTGAGCTGGATGAATTGATGGACGGACAGCGCGATACTTTTAAAGCTGTGAAGACACATCGGGACGATATGGCGATTCTGGCCTATACCTCAGGTACTACAGGGAATCCTAAAGGTGTTGTACATAGCCATGGCTGGGGGGATGCTCATCTGCGAATCACATCCCCATGGCTGGATATCCAAGCTTCAGATGTTGTATGGGCTACGGCAGCGCCGGGATGGCAAAAATGGATTTGGAGTCCTTTTTTATCCGTACTGGGGAATGGGGCGACCGGATTCGTATATAATGGCCCGTTTCGTCCAGGTCGTTATTTGCACTTCCTGCAGGAATATGGGATTCAGGTATTATGTTGCACGCCTACGGAGTATCGGATTATGGCGAAGACGGATGGTTTGGATCAGTACGATCTGTCTGAATTGCGCAGCGCTGTTTCTGCGGGAGAACCGCTTAATCAGGAGGTCATTAACAAGTTTCTGGAGCAGTTCAACATTACGATTCGTGACGGTTACGGACAGACGGAAAGCACATTAATTATTGGTAACTTGAAGGACGAACCTCTGCGTACAGGCTCGATGGGTAAATCCATTGCGCCGGGACTTGTTGAGGTCATAGACGAGGACGGCATTCCACTGGAGCCAGGTCAAGTCGGTGATATTGCAGTGCGTGCTGATCTTCCGGCATTATTTCATACGTATTATCTTGATCCGGAACGCAAAGCAACCAGTCTCCGTGGTGACTATTTTGTGACAGGAGATCGGGCTCGCAAAGACGAGGATGGATATTTCTGGTTTGAAGGACGCGGTGATGATATCATTATTAGCTCTGGTTATACCATTGGCCCGTTTGAAGTAGAGGAAGCGCTTATGAAGCATGACTCCGTGCAGGAATGTGCTGTTGTAGCAAGTCCTGACCCCATGCGTGGACATATCGTAAAGGCATTCGTTGTACTCAAAGCCGGAGTAAAAGAATCACCGGAACTGGTGAAGGAGCTGCAGCAGCATGTTAAAGCATGGACTGCACCCTACAAGTATCCACGAAAAATAGAGTTTATTCAGGAACTTCCCAAAACCAGTTCGGGTAAAATTCGAAGAGTGGTGCTGCGTGAATTGGAAAAGCAATCTGTACTGTAATTATAAAATTAAATATGATGAAAATGGAACAGGAGCGTGGGAACATGAGTACATTCGAAACATTGCTGGAGCAATATGCAGAGCTTGTCGTGAGAGTAGGGGTCAACATTCAGCCCGGACAGGTATTTTTGGTTACAGCACCGCTGGAAACCATTGATTTTACGCGCTTGATTGTCAGTAAAGCCTATGAAGCAGGGGCCAAATACGTACAGGTAGAGTTTGAGGACGATCAAATTACACGCAGTCGCTTTGAACAGGGTGACGAAGCTTGCTTTGATTATTACCCGGCATGGAAGGCGGAAATGATGGAAAAACTCGCGGAAGAGGGTGGAGCTACGCTAACCATCAAGGTACCGAATCCCGATCTGTATCAAGACATTGATCCACAAAAGGTTTCACGTGCGACGAAGGCGGCGGTCACTGCGAGAGAAGGCTTTTCCCAATATACCCGGAATCATAAAATTAGCTGGTGTCTGATTAAAGCGCCAACGAAGGCTTGGGCTGATAAAGTATTTGCCGATGTGGCAGAAGAGGATCGCATTCGTGTCATGTGGGATACGATTTTCCAAATGAACCGTGTAGACGGCTCAGATCCTGTTCAAAATTGGCAGGAGCATTTGAAGAATCTTGAACAGCTGCAAAACAAGCTGAATCATAAAAAATATAAAAGCTTGCACTACCGTGCACCCGGAACAGATTTAAAAATTAAACTAGCTGACGGGCATATCTGGCGCAGTGGTGGTGGTGAAAACGAACGTGGAGATTATTTTGTGGCCAATATGCCGACAGAAGAAGTGTTCACGATGCCTAAGCGCACAGGTGTGAATGGTTATGTTACCAGCACCATGCCGTTAAATTTGAACGGGCAGCTAGTGGATCGCATTACTTTTACCTTTAAGGACGGCAAAGTCACCGAGTATACAGCGGAATCCGGCGAGCAGCATCTGACTCATTTACTCGCTACGGATGAAGGGGCCAGCTATTTGGGTGAAGTTGCATTGGTTCCGCACGCTTCACCAATTTCAAATCTCAATCGTATTTTTTACAATACGGGAATTGACGAAAATGCCTCCTGTCATTTAGCTCTGGGCAGTGCGTATCCTTTTAATATGGAAAAAGGAACACAAATGAGTCGGGAGGAATTGTTGAGGAACGGTGCTAATGTCAGCCTGACTCATGTTGATTTTATGATTGGTTCAGCCGAGCTGGATATTGACGGCGAGCTGCAAGACGGAAGCAAAGAAGCAGTGTTTCGCAAAGGAAATTGGGCCATTTAGTCTTTTTCTCAATCTAATTCAAGCAACCCGCAAACGATCCCTTCGTTTTGCGGGTTTTTCTGTATCCCAATTGTAAAATTGTCCCTTGTATTTGTGAAGTGTAAAGTGCTAAACTCAATTTAAACAATGTTTAAAACGTTGTTTAAATTTATGATTGATTAAGGGATTCAGTTCCTTTGATTGGCACTGAGTGGACTAAATAAGAGGAGGAGAAGCATGCATGAATCAGGCAGACAAAAAACAACAAACCAAAGAAAAGATATTAGAAGCTGCGCTGGAATTCATTAAAAAAGAAGGTTTTGAGGCGGTTACTATCAGAAAAATTGCTGACCTATCGGCCACTAATATTTCTCTGGTTAATTATTATTTTGGTTCAAAAGAAAATCTGCTGAGTGAAGCTATTGAGGTCATTTTGAATGGCTTTCAACACACGTTTTCTATCTTGGACAATACAGCATTACCGCCTCAGGATAGACTGAAACAATTTTTGTTTGATTATTTACAGGTCATTCGCCAATACCCGGAGCTTCTCTCGCGGATTATTGCCATGGGTAGTACGCCCTTTACATCTCAGCAGGAATACGGAAGGTTTTTAAGTATTATGGGGTTTCCGAAGGTTCAGGGCACGATTAAGGAGCTGACAGGTGAGGAACAGCCAGAACGATTACTGGCGATGATGCTGCAATTATTCGGAGCAATTTTTCTACCTGCGCTAATGAGCCCGATACTTGAATCCGGAGCAGTTGCGAAAATACCGTCAATTGAGGAACAATTAAACCTGTTATTTGAAAGATATTTTGATCAAAAATAAGTCAATCATAGGAGTGACTACTATGAATTTTATAAGAAAATATTGGCAAGATGCAGGCGCAATTATTGGTTTGGTTATATGCATTGGGCTACTTATGAACAGGGCTATCCTTTTTGATATCACGGGGATACTCTGGCTAAGCTTTGTAGCTATACTGTTCCATCAATTTGAGGAGTACCGCTGGCCTGGATATTTTCCCGGTTTATTTAATAGTACGATGTTTAAAAGTAAAGCACCGGATCATTATCCCTTAAATACCCATTCAGCCATGATTATTAATGTGGCGATTGCCTATATATTTTATTTGCTCCCCGTATGTTTTCCACAAGTAATCTGGCTTGGACTCGCTCCCGTTTTTATGGGATTCTTCCAGGTCGTCTGGCACGGCATTGTTGTTAATATCAAAGCAAAAACCTTATATAATCCTGGCCTGGTTACAGCGCTTCTCGTCCATGTTCCCGTCGGAATTTGGTATATTCATGAAGTGGTGAAGCACGACATGTCAACCGGAATGGACTGGATATTGGGAACGATTTACTTTGTTCTTGCTGTATATATTTTCATCATTAAAGGGAATATGTGGTTGAAGAGAGAGGACTCCCCTTACTCTTTTTCTAAACAACAATTGGGAGCTTACATTCGTAAATAGTGTCTACAATTAAGTCGTTTTCGTCACAATGACAGAAGCGACTTTTTACAATGGCGTTGCATTTTTATGAGAGGATGTTTATACTTATATTAGTAATTGATTAATTACTTATCGGAAATTCTCGATAAGTAAAAAGGATGAATAAGTCATGGCTAAAACTACGTCAACATCAATAAATCGCACAAACGAAATCATATCCGCTGCTATTGAAGTGTTTGCAGAGATGGGCTACTATCGAGCTACAACAGCTAAAGTGGCAGAACGGGCCAATATTTCCCAGCCGTATGTTTTCCGCTTTTTTGCTACCAAGGAAGCATTACTTGTCGAGGCTCTGAAGGTTTCCTTTGCGCGCATCCAAGAATCCTTTCAGCAGGTTATTCATTCGGCCCCGTCTGAACAGCTAGAGCAGGAGCTGATTACGGCTTATTCGCAAATTATGACGGAATACCGCAATGAGATACTTTTACAAATGCAGGCACAGACCATCGGGGAGGATGTGGTTGTGAGCGTGATGCAGCAGGGATTCCGTGATATTCATTCGATCGTATTTGGTGCATTTCGTCATGCAGGTATTGAACATGCATCGCAAAGAACGATGCTCTTTCTTGCCAGAGGGATGCTCTGTAATATCTCGATGTCTCTGGATCTACCGGAACTGATGAAAATAGACGATTAATTTTGGTTTATGCAAACTGGAGTCGCGCCTTGGCGCGGCTTTTTTTGCTTGTGAGCATAAACCGCTAAATAGGTTGACAATAGGAGTGAGCTTCGTTATCTTTATACATATAGGGGTATATGTATATACGAATTGAATCAATACCCGTTCAAAAATAGGAGGTATACACAATGTCATCAAATAGCATCCAAGCAGACTATATTCTTGATTGTAAAGGCCTGGCTTGTCCTATGCCTATTGTAAAAACAAAACGGGCTATGAATGAGCTCAATCCAGGGCAGGTTATGGAAGTTCAGGCAACTGACAAGGGTTCATTAGCCGATTTTCAGAGCTGGGCACAGAACACCGGGCATCAATATGTAGGCACGCTTCAAAAAGGAGATGTAATACATCATTATCTGCGCAAATCGAATTCTGCACAAGTGAAGGCAGAACTAATGCTTCCTTCAACAATTAGCCACGAAGAGCTGCAGACGAAATTGTCCGGAAAGCAGAACATATTACTGCTGGATGTTCGGGAACCCGCGGAATTTGAGCTTCGACATATTCCTGGATCAAAATCCATCCCTCTCGGTGAACTGGAGAACAGGCTCAACGAGCTGAATCTGGATGAAGAAATCGCAGTGATTTGCCAAGCTGGGGGACGCAGTGAAAGAGCTTGCCAGTTATTAGCAGCTAAAGGCGCTAATAACGTCAAATCTGTGCTTTTAGGCATATCCGAATGGACAGGAGAGACGAAGGGGAGCCAATCCATATGATTACAACAGGAGGAAATGTTGCGATGAATCAGGAGCATGCCCAGCAAAAAACAACGATTGTATTATTCAGTGGGGAGCTGGATAAGGCGATTGCTGCATTCATTATTGCGAACGGGGCGGCGGCATATGATCATGAAGTAACTATATTTTTTACGTTTTGGGGTCTAAACATGCTGCGTAAAGATGAACTTGTACGAAGGAAAAAGGGATTGCTCGAAAAAGCCTTTGGCTGGATGATGCCCCGCGGCCCTCAAAAACTTGCATTGTCCAAAATGAATTTTGCTGGACTCGGCCCACGGATGATTAAACATGTCATGAAAAGGCATAATGCGCTATCCCTTCCACAGCTTATAGAGCTGGCGCGAGAGCAGGGGATTAAGCTCATAGCCTGTACCATGTCAATGGATCTGTTAGGACTGCAACAAGAAGAGTTAATTGATGGTTTGGAATATGCCGGAGTTGCCGCCTACCTGGGTGAGGCTTCGCAAGGGAAGGTAAATCTATTTATCTAGGGTGTGCTATTTATTTTTTTGGTTTATAATATACCTATACGTGTATATGGTAAGTCAAAAAAGGAGTTGCATTGCTTGTGGATTACAATTATAGTGATGAACTGAAAACACGCCTGAGAAGGATTGAGGGTCAGGTACGTGGAGTACTTCGTTTAATGGATGAGGGAAAGTCATGCAAGGATGTAGTCAGCCAGCTATCAGCTGTACGCAATGCATCAGATAAAGCGATTGCTCAAATTGTGGCAGAGAATCTGCAGCGTTGTATTTTGGAAGAGCAAGAGGCTGGAGGGGATACGGATAAGCTGGTTAAAGAAGCGATTCAGCTGCTTGTAAAAAGCCGCTAATCATAATAAAAATGTTTATTTGTTATTTAAAGTGAAAAAATTTATGCATCGTAAATGGTGTTGACAAAAAAATCCGTTGTAAATATAATGTTTACAACGGAAGGTGATCTTAATGCAAATTAGCAGCCGATTTTCAATTGCAGTTCATATGCTGTCCCTTATACACGTACGTGCTGATTATCTTACTTCTGACCAAATTGCCGATAGCGTAAATACAAACCCGGTGATTATACGGCAAATAACCCGATTACTTAAAAAATCCGGATTAATCGGTGTTCGCAGGGGAACTGGGGGCTCGTTTCTATTAAAAGAAGCGGCTGAGATCTCCTTATATAATGTGTATAAAGCAGTAGAGGCTATTGAGAATGATCAATTGTTTAATACTCATGAAAATCCTAATCCCAATTGTTGGGTTGGCGCCAATATCAATCAGGTTCTTGAGCTTATACTCATTAAAGCTCAACATGCGATGGAAAGTATATTGCAAAATGTTTCTATACAAGAAATCACTGAGCTTATCATTCGAAAAAATCATGCTTCTTAATTAGGAGGCATCTTTTTTTATAACTGTTGTAATGATTATCATTACAACGTCGACTATGATGAAGATTTTCGGTCTTGGAATGTTGAAGAACATTATAGGAGGTGAGGTAAATGTGACTGCAAATAAATTAATTAAAAGAACGAATCTCAAATGAGGAGGATTAAACAGATGATAAATAACAGTAAAATTAAAGAAGAAGTAAAAGAGCTGCGTTGGGAAGAGAAGGTGAACTCTTACATACAATTCATTCCGAATATAGAGTTCTCCAATGCCGGAGGTAATTCATTGAAATTAAATCTGTTGATTTACCGTGACCCTATGGACGAATTATTCAACAGAGAGGGAAATCAGGAGAAATATCCCTTGATTATATATTTACAAGGTTGTGGATGGGGGTGGTCAAAACAGGATACCTTTGCTTTTGTGCCCCAGCTGAGCGAATTTGCAAAAATGGGATATGTTATCGCAAGTGTGCAGTATAGAACCAGTGACAGTGCTATATTTCCGGCTCAAATTCAAGATGTAAAAGCAGCTGTACGCTTCCTGAAGGCTAATGCGTCTTTATATAATATCGATCCAGAAAGAGTAGGCGTATGGGGAGATTCATCTGGCGCCCATCTTGCACTACTGTTGGGATTAACAGAAGGAAATGAAGAGTTTACAGGAGACAGGGAATACCCAAATGAGTCCAGCAGTATTCAAGCAGTTGTAGACTGGTTTGGTCCGACGGATTTTCTGACCATGAGCCAGTATCCATCCGTTTTTGACCACGATTCACCTCATTCTCCAGAGTCCAAACTAGTGGGAGGCGCTATTCAGGAGAACAAAGATAAAGCAAGAAAGGCTAGTCCAATGCAATATATTCACTCGGAAGCACCACCTATTTTAATTTCAAAATGCGAGGTCTAACTCCACCG
>NZ_ASSB01000091.1:0-3903 GCF_000520755.1 Paenibacillus sp. 1-18 | reverse complement strand
CTGCCGTTTTTCCCGGACCGGCGTACAGCACGTCTTCCGCTGCATATCCGGCCTCCATCGCGACGAACATTTCCCCGGCCGAAGCGATCTCGACCCCGCAGCCTAACGAACGCAGCAATCCCGCCAAGGCTACGTTACCGTTAGCCTTAAGTGCGTAATGTACACGCACAGCCGGATGCAACCGGGCCAGTAGCGAGCTGACATGAGCATACATCGCGTCTCCGTCGTAATAGTAAAATGGTGTCCGGTGCTTACCGAAACGCTCCAGCAAGGCCTTGTCCTTTTCAACCATCTGCTGCCCCCCCTCTCTTCCCTGTTCTATCCTCAGCATTTTGCATCATTCGGTTCCCAACGCTCCTGAGATTTATGCAAAATACTCATTTATGCAAAAATACTCATCCTGCATAGATCGTCTCACCCGAACGTGCTGCCTCATGAATGGCTGCCAGCAGTCTGACGCGCTCGGCGGCCTCACGGAACGGAATCGGCTCCGCTTCACCCCGGATGATGCTGCAGAAGGCCTCTAACTGATTGACATAATAGTTCATAGGCTCGAAAACGGTTTTCATTTTGGATTGCAACCGATGTGATGGTCCCTCTGTCGATGCATCCGTTGCTGCAATATTCGGCGTGATGTCCCTGCCTATATCCGTCATTTCCGTCTTGAGTGTTATTTTATAAAAGCCCAAATTTGCCCGAAAACAGTCCTGCAAGGTGACTACCGCCGAATCAAAGGTAAATACATGAGCACAGCGGTAAGGCCGCTCAAATGAAAAAAGAGCTGACGCCTCCAAGCCACCCGGATAGTGGGCCTGTGCATGGAATGTCCAGTCACAGCCATGGGGACCATTGAAATCCGATTGACTGCGGAATTCGGCCTGCTCCAATCCCACTGCGGCCTGAAGCAGCTGGAGCCAGTACACGCCCAAATCCCAAAAGCATCCCCCACCTTGCTCTGGCCGGGATCTATAATTGTGTACATGCCCATCTTTGGCGGGAATACACAGACTCGTCGCTATGGTGCGTAAACGACCGTAGCAGCCTGATTCCACGATCCTTCGCAGCTCACGCTGCCAAGGGTGATGCTGCACCATGACGCCCTCCAGCAGGTAGGCACTGCTCTGCTCGACAGTCGCAGCCAGGGGAATCAGATCCGCCGTACTCAGGCATAACGGCTTTTCCACCAGCACGTGCTTGTGAGCCTGCAGTGCTTTACCAATCCACTCGGCATGCAGGTCGTTGCTAAGTGCAATGATACAGCGTCGATGTCCGGGTCCTTTAGCAAATCCTCGGCATGTCGATAGACGACACTGATCCCAAAACGATCCGCCATTTCTCCTGCCTTCACAACCGTACGATTCGCCAACGCGGTTACACGGGCCCCTGCAACGTGCCCAATTGGCTCCAGCAATGCACGCGGCGCAATGGCGGAACAGCCAATGATTCCAAAGCGGATATCTCTCACCGCAGGTTCGTGTGCAGCGACAGCGACGTTCATGACCCTTGCTCCATTCCCGCTGCGCTTGCCTGCATTTGGATGCTATTCGCATACGACTCCACATAGCGCGGCGTCCGGCTGCGCAGCTCCACGATCCTCCGATACATATCCTCCAGTACATTAGAGCTGCCGCCATAGGTTTCCATCCACGTCTCGTAGCGCATACCTAGTCCCAGACGTTCCCACAGATCCGCATTATGCTTCTCATGCACACCAAACGGCTCCAGCATAATAAGCGGAGTTGCTGTAGCGAACGAATCGGTCAGACTGCCTCCTCCAGGCTTACTGACAATGGCTTGGACATGGCACGCCCGGTCCAGCATGCCATGGTAATCTGGCCCAACCTGATACATCGTCTCCTCACCCGATTTTACCTCTCCGAAAGGGGGAAACGTATGCTCTCCGGCTTCATTTCGCTGCCATGTTCTCCACTGCGGATCCATCCGAAAATAGCGTATACTGTCCCGCTGTTCATCCGGTTGATCCTGATCATACAACAGCAGATCCAGCTCCCAGCCCGCCTCTTCCAGCTGCCCAACCTTGTCACGGTATGTGCCCATGCCCCAGCCGCCGCCATGTACGAATAAGCGGGATTGCCGTGCTTCAAAAGGGATATGCTCTACTGCCGGGATATCAATATAATGGCTGACTCTATTCTTGTCATTTTCAAAAAAAGTCGTTTCTCCACATCCATCAGCAAAACGCGGGTGATGCTTGGCCAGATTTTTCCAGGAAGGAGAAGGTGTCGAATCCATATACACGATATCCACATGCACCGACTCCGGCTCTCTCCGCCTGCGATACTCCTCCAGTACATATATCCAATGACCGGATAAGCATATAAAATACCGCCGATCCTCCGCCGTCCATTGGTTCAGCAGCACTTCCATCGCAGCGGGGTCCAGTGAATTGCGCATATCCTGCGGAACCTTCTGTGACATTAAGGCTACAGCAAAATTGTCGTGATAAGCTTTGCGGCTCTTGTCGACCTTGAGACGGGCCAATTCCGGCAGCACATTTTCAAATACATGAATCGCCGTATCTACGCCCAGCCTGCGAAGACCCGCCTGCAACAACAAGCCGGGGGTATAAAAGCCCAATCCGAAGCCGGAACACAAAATCGTTACCTTAATAGGCTTATCCATAAGCTGATCCATACTCTCACGCATGCTCATACGCCTCCCGTTTAATTCAGCACTGTAAAATGATGCTCCGCCAAAAAACGCTCCAGCTTTGTAGTCAAACGCATTTTTTCTTCATCTCCCGCAGCAACCAGCTCCAAATAAAGGCGACCTTTTCCTCGTGCCCGTTCGCTTCTGGCAGCTTCCGTTTTACCACTTGAACCCGGCTTCGCGACGCCATTCTCTTCCGATCCGCCATAGTCGGCACTCATCCCACTCACGCGAACCTGTTTGGCAGATGATCTGCCCCCGCGTCCGGTTGCATTTCTATTTGGTGTGCTTGTATGGCCTACAATCTTGTTCTCAATATCTCGTCCACCTGTGTTCACATATAACGTATTGGCTCCCAGCGGCATGACACCTTCCTCACGTTCACCTGTAAACAGCAGTCCTTCGCATTTCAGCCCTTCCAGCAGCTCCTCATAAGACAGACTGCCGTCATGGGACAGCGAATAATTCGTCAGCGTGCCACGCATGTTTTTCGCGGCGAGAAAATTATCGAGCTGATGCTTGATCAAACTCATCGACTTGCGGGCGTTAATTTCGATAATGGGCTCCAGCTTCCCGCCACGGAGTGTCATGGAGTCAATGCAAACATCACCGTAATATCCATCCTGATACAACTGCCGTCCCACATCTTGCATTAAGCTAAAATAGCCCTCGCGCTCCAGCCGTTCCATAAAAGCCTCATCCGGCGACAAAGATTCCCGATAGGCAAATTGAGTGTTAGCCAGCCATTGCACAGATAAGATATCGACTCTTCCATCATCACCAATCGAAAATTGGCATGAAAAATCCTGCTCTTTTTCCAAAAAAGGCTCCAGAAGGAATAGCACCTGTTTGCCTTTACGCTCCTGTCCACGTAAATACGATACGATCCGGTCCAGCATTTGCGTCGAAGTAATGTGCAGATTTCCTTTGCCCGATACGCCAAAATCATCCTTGATTAAAAAGCTTCCATCCCGCAGCAGCTTACGCCCCGCCTCAGCTACATCCGCAAACGAAGTCACGATATGGCCCGGGTTACGCAGGCCGAGACTGCGTTTTAGATCAGAGGAATAGGTTTTGGCATTTACCTTGCGGATCGTCTCCAGCGGTGGCTGATGCAATGTGATTCCCCAGGCACGGGCAGCCTCCTCCACATACGGCAAACCCGCAAACGGGCTCAGCACACAGCCCTCCAGCTGAGGGAAATCCTCGCCGCTATCGGCCTTGCGGCTGCCC
>NZ_ASSB01000090.1:0-620 GCF_000520755.1 Paenibacillus sp. 1-18 | reverse complement strand
AAAGACTGCATCACGGAAATTCCGGAAGAACGCTGGCCCAAGGAAGGGTTCTTTCATCCAGACCCCCAGGAGGCTGCAGTGCAGGGGAAAAGCTACAGCAAGTGGGGAGGCTTTATAGACGGATTTGCGGAATTCGATCCGCTCTTTTTCAACATTTCACCTTTGGAAGCACATAACATGGACCCCCAGGAACGGCTGTTTGTCCAATCCTGCTGGGAGGTATTGGAGGATGCGGGATATACGCGGGAGCAGATCCGGTCGCAATATAACGGGAAGGTGGGTGTCTTTGCGGGGATTACCAAGACCGGCTACGATTTATACGGCCCGGAATTATGGAAGCAGGGCGAGAGGGTATTTCCGCACACTTCATTCAGCTCGGTAGCCAACCGGATTTCCTATTTGCTGAACTTGCAAGGCCCCAGCATGCCCATTGATACGATGTGCTCTTCGTCATTAACCGCCATTCATGAGGCCTGTGAGCATCTTAACCAGCAGGAATGCGAAATGGCGGTTGCAGGGGGGGTTAACCTTTACCTTCATCCTTCCAGCTATGTTGGATTGTGTGCCCAGCAAATGCTTTCGGTAGACGGACAATGTAAAAGCTTTGGCAGCGGAGGCAA
>NZ_ASSB01000089.1:0-6423 GCF_000520755.1 Paenibacillus sp. 1-18 | reverse complement strand
GGGCTCGCGCACGCCCCAGGCGGCCAGCTCCAGCGCGAGCGGAGCCAGATCTGCCGCCGCGATTTCCGGGCGGCTCGCATCCGGGAGCGCGGCGTGCTCCTGCGCGCTCCACAGCCGGTAGCATACGCCCGGCTGAAGTCTGCCCGCCCGACCACGGCGCTGGTCGGCAGAGGCTTTGGACACCTTGACGGTGGTCAGACGGCTCATGCCGGTTCGCGCGGAAAATACCGATTCCCGCGACAATCCGCTGTCTATTACCACCGTAATCCCGGCGATCGTCAGACTGGACTCGGCTATCGAGGTTGCCAAAACGACTTTGCGGCTACCCAAAGACGACGGGCGTATCGCCTCATCCTGCTGCTCCAGCTTCATGCTGCCATACAGCGGAATCACCTTGGCATGTGCAGGCAAATTCCTCGAAGCCAGCTCACGCTCCGTGCGATGAATCTCCCTCGCCCCGGGCAGGAATACCAGCAGATCCCCTTCATGCGCATGCAGCGCTTTTTCCACGGTTTCTGCTGTAAAAGCTTCTAATTTAGCCGATGCAGGCTTGGACCTATAAAAAGTCTCTACCGGAAATACCGTGCCTGGACATTCCAGCAATGGAGCGTCTCCCAGCAGACGGCAGACCGGCTCGGCCTCCAATGTGGCAGACATAATTAATATTTTTAAATCCGGGCGCAGCAATGCCTGACTTTGCAGAGCAAGCGCCAATCCTAAATCTGCATGCAGGCTGCGTTCATGAAACTCATCAAAAATAATCAGGCCGACTCCCTCCAAAGCCTGATCATGCTGCAGCATCCGGGTCAGTACGCCCTCAGTAACCACTTCAATCCGCGTGCTTGGCCCTACTTTTGTATCCATACGAACCCGGTAACCCACTGTCTTTCCGGTGGGCTCGCCCAGCGCTTTCGCCATCTGCGCTGCTGCTGCCCGTGCTGCCAAACGCCTCGGCTCCAGCATGATCATCTTTTGCCCCGCCAGCCACGGCTCATGCAACAGCTCCAGCGGTGTAACCGTCGTTTTCCCTGCTCCTGGCTGTGCAATCAGTACAGCCGCCGGCTGAGATTGCAGGGTATTTTTAAGCTGAGGTATAACTTGTATGATAGGCAGTTGTTTATCTGTCAAATGAAATTCTGTCAATTGAAATCTCTCCAATGATACGCAGAATGCGTAGAATCTGGGTTTTGCTTCTTTTATTATTGTGAATTTTTCATCACCTGTAATTATTATGGTAGGATATCATTCTCCATCTATTATACAGATATTTAAATTTCCCGTCTGGCTATCGCAGGTATGCCAAGCCGCATGGCAAGCTCCCGATGTCAGCTTCGTGACCTGTCGGGATGCACTCGCGGTTGGATCGTTTTATAATAGGGTTTATATGGATTGTAAAGGACGGAATATAGAAACGAGGTAACTTTCGTATGGAATTACAAGCCCAACCCATCAGAGGACGTTTTGCCCCAACCCCATCGGGATGGATACACTTGGGAAACGCCCGCACTGCGTTATTATCTTGGCTGCATGTTCGTTCTCTGGGCGGAACCTATGTTTTACGTATGGAGGATATTGATATGACTCGGGCTCGCAGCCCATTGGCCCAAGGAATTATGGAGGATTTGCGCTGGATCGGGCTGGAATGGGATGAAGGACCAGACGTAGGCGGTTCCTACGGTCCCTATACCCAAAGCCAACGGCTGGAACGCTTCCAAGCTGCATTAGAGAAACTACAGGGGCAGGATTTGCTGTACCCTTGCTTTTGCAGCCGGGCGGATATTGTGGCTGCCGCCAGTGCTTCACATGGACTGTCTGGTGAAGGACCAGCCTATTCGGGGACGTGTCGCAGTCTTAGCCCTCAGGAAGTAGAGGCCAAATCACAACATAAACTCCCTTCCCTTCGCTTCAAAGTGCCGCAAAATCAGGATTCCGTGATTTCATTTCAGGATCAGGTAGCTGGCCATGTGGCCTTCGGTGCGGCAGAGGGGGGCGATTTTATCGTCAAACGGGCAGACGGCATGTTTTCTTATCAGCTTGCCGTCGTTGTCGATGATGCGGATATGCATATTACCGATGTACTGCGCGGGTATGATCTTCTCGATTCAACCCCCCGTCAGCTTTTGCTATACCAAGCCCTGGGCTTGCAGCCGCCGCGCTTCGCGCACGTCCCCCTCGTCTTGGGGCCTGATGGACGGCGGCTCGCCAAACGACACGGCGGAGTAGCACTTCGAGCCATGCGTCGGCAAGGAATCACACCGGAAGCAGTCATTGGCTGGCTCGCCTATTTTTCCGGGCTGCTGGATTCGCCTGAGCCTGTGAAGGCTGTAGACTTAATTGATGGCTTTCATTTGGACAAGCTACCCAATCAGCCTGTCATCCTGACCAAGCAATTCCTCAGAAGGCTGTCTGAGCTGCAACGTTAATGAGGTGAAGCATGGAAGCCAGTATACAGGCAAGGGCATCCCGCCTTGGCTCCTTTCGCTTCTATTCCTCCAGCCGCTTACGCACAGCCGACTCATATTCATAAAATACAGACGACGTATTCAGACCTCTTTCCTCCAGCAGCATGCGGAGACGAAGTGATTTTTCAGTCAGCCTGCGACTGATCCGCTGTTGCTCTCCTGCCTCATGGCAAGCGTGAAGCAAATCACGTAGCTGGACACATTCCTTTTGCAGCTGAAGTTCCTCTGGTAAAATGCCCGCATTTTTCAATAGCTTGTACGACATCCGCAGCTCCTCTGGAACATGTGATAAATCCTCGATCACCAGTGGCTTGCCCGCTCCCGGCAAATGATCAAACTCACCTTTCGCCATCGCCTCGGCAATCTTCTGCTCTGCCATTCTGGAGAACATCCCCATCGATCCTATCCACTCCTTGTATAAGCATCCTATGTACAATCTATTTTAAATAAACAAGGGGTCCATTACCACTGTACCCTACATATTATGAGGATGTTCTGTATTTCTGTAGGAGAGAGAGTTATTCTTCGATCCCAAGCAATTGACATACTTGTTTTCTATATTTTTTCGCCTTGCGTGTTCCATGAATGAGATTGGACAATCGGCTAGCAGGAACACGGTAGGTGTCACAAAAAGTTCTCTGATCCATTTGAATTTCGACTAGCCTTTGTTTGATTTTCCAGCCAAAAGGGGTTACAGGATTTCGTTTGTTCATCAACGTTACACCTCTTCATAGTGTAGGAGTTAGAATTTTTTTGGAGTTCGGGTTTGGAGATTAGGTTTCGCTTTCTGCCTTTAGCAGCACGTTATGCACACACATTAGCTGAGATTTCATTTTGCAGGTTTGGTATTGATTCAATAGTTCATCCAGTTTCATGGATTGTTCAACCACTTTGGGATGCGTTAAAAATCCGTATTTCTTCTGGACTTGGTACAGTCTTTTTCTGGCCCGTTCGACACGAAGTAAAGTCACACCTTGATTCATCAGCATGATTCCCCCTTCTGTGTCATATCCTAATGTAAAACGTAAACTTTTGGATTTTCCGAAAATTTGCTCTACAAAAAAATGCTTCTGGAGCATTCCAGAGGCACTTTTTGACGTTTTATGTTTAATTTCGATAGTGCTAGGTTGCTCAGAGTCAACTTTCAACCAACAATATCCGCCATCCGTAAGGTTGCGAGCTTATTGGTTAGCCTTCTGTTTAATAACCTTCATGTTGGTCAAAAAGCTAAATACTATGGTAGTAGTTAAGGTTCACGATAAACAAAAAGCTAGCTACGACTATTAAGAGAATCATTTTCATTGTCTAACCATACGTTTAAAAATACCTATATAGAGGGCATGGAATCTAGCACTAAAAAAGTTAGATGACATTAATAATAAAATAATCTTTCTCTTTGCCCTTTACTAGCTAAACTTTCATACTTTGCAAAAGATCTAACGTCCGCAAATTGTTTGAATTGCTCAAATAATCTTATGCATCTAATGAAAAAGGACTCTTTGTTATTGGCTAATGATTTAGATAGAACATCTAACAGGTAGTTGAAACCATATGAGTAGTTGCCACTATTCAAGTAGTATTTAGCAAGTTCATATTTAAAACGTGTTGTTTGCTCCGGTACTACTTGATAAGTGTACATATTAACTGGTTGTTGCTGAATAATAGACCCAATCTCTATTTCAAAATGCTGGAGTATGTCATTCACATCAACCTGATATCGGTTAGCTGCCATCATAATGTTCAGCAGTTGAGTAACCCTATCTTCTTCGGTTGTTTTTGATGATACACTAATATATTCAACATAATCGTGCAGTACACTTATATCACCGGACAGGAGTTTATTTACATACGTATTTCCCTTTGCCCAATACTTGAACATGTTGACCCAGTGTTGAGTATTCTCATCCTTCTCTATGACCCAATCTAAATCAGCATAGGCATATGTATATTGTAATGCCTGCTCATAATCGCCTTGGGCTTCGCAGACACTTGCGCATAATAAGTCTGCATAGGTGATATACACAAACATGGGGCGACTCAGCTTCTTTTCATACTCGTTACGCTTCCTCTGTTGATGTTTCATCGAATATTGAATTTTCGCTTTATCTCTCATTTTACGAGCTGTCGCATCAAGCCTATCCCATTCACGCAAAGAACGATACACATTCGCC
Source organism: Paenibacillus sp. 1-18 (assembly GCF_000520755.1). NCBI lineage: Bacteria > Bacillati > Bacillota > Bacilli > Caryophanales > Paenibacillaceae > Paenibacillus > Paenibacillus sp. 1-18. The sequence continues at coordinate 1,790 of NZ_ASSB01000089.1, read as the reverse complement.
AAATCTTTTAACGCATCAAGCTGATCTATTTCGTCCAGGCGTTCCACGAAAAGTTCAAACAGTGTAGCTGCCCTGAGATTGCGGCTTTGATCGTCCCCAACTTGAATGGTGAACATACGATACTGACAGACTGCCAAGCGCTCGGAATGCTGGTACTTTTCCCCTTCTGCCACACTCTCATAGAGCAGCAGTGCCGCCTCTTGTCGTCCCTGTGCAAATAATGCTTCTGCAATGCCAAATAGTCTGGGAGAGTACAATAACTTGTCCATGATTGCTCCAACGATTCGTCGGATCGCATCCAGCTTGTCCAGCTCCGCACAACGATATAACAACGGCTCAATTCGGCGCATATTGGGGGAACGTTCGATGAGATAGTTTTCTATGTATAGGTCGTATAAGTAGCCTTCCGGTAAATCCATAGCCACAGTGATTCGATCAAGCTGCTGTACGGAAACAGGACGATGCTGAGTAATCCAATTACTAAGCGTTCTTTGATGAACACCTGAATATTCCGCAAATTAAGCCAATGTCATGTCATTTTGTGTTAGATAAGCTTCAAACTCCGCCGAAATCGTAGGTGTATGCTTCAAGTCATAACCACCCTTCACATAAAAATCCCATTATTTTAAAAAACATACTTTATTCTTCTCCAAAATTAACCATCTGTCAATATATTATGCAACTAATGTTTGTAATAAATAAATCGCATTACTTACACATAAGGGGAGATTGTGAAACGAGTAGCAAAAGTAGAATTGGATTGCCTAAATAAAAGATTTCACAATGTTGACATGACTATTTCATTTTTCCATATACATTACCACCAGTAAATGATGTAGAGGTTGCAGGTAGAAATTCTATGACTTTTTTAATTTAATGAAAAATCCCCTGATTTTGATCAATCAAGGGATGCATAAGTTCATTTCTCTCGCTTTGATAATACGAAGTTGATTATTTCTCCAGTCACAATTCCTATCAAAATTGCATAGATACCCATAGCACTCATCTTATATCACAAAGCGTAAAATAACCCTATGGACGGTAAGTCTACGGGATCTGATAGTCAATTTCAATCCACGCACTCACATGGAGTGCGACGCGGCTTCCTGTAGTTTCTTATCACCTTCGAAGTCCTTATTTCAATCCACGCACTCACATGGAGTGCGACTGGATCATAGTTTAATATGTCGTTTTGGTGAGTAATTTCAATCCACGCACTCACATGGAGTGCGACAGCGAAAATGCAGCAATTCATACCCTAATGATATCAATCCCACAACATAATCGCAAAAAATGATTCCAAATAAGCTTGGATCAGCTATTGACTTTTACGGATAAATAGCAAATTTAATATTTTTCGACATTTTTCGAGGTGCGAAGAACCTGGGGTTTTTATGTGAGCTTCACATTCGCACCTTATAAAATAAGTAAGCTTTCCATGAAAACACAGGCTGTCTTGCAATCCACACACTCCATACAGAGTACGACAGGCCGATTATCAAATGTGACTTGTGATTTCTAAAAATTTCAATCCACGCACTCATATAGAGTGCGACGGGCGAGGAAGTGCCAGACATTAAGGATGTCGCAGAGATTTCAATCCACGCACTCATATAGAGTGCGACTCCAAAACATGAAAAGACAATACCCGCAATACGAATTTCAATCCACGCACTCATATAGAGTGCGACGTGGTTGAAAATCTCAATGTCGTCTGCGTCATCGTCAATTTCAATCCACGCACTCATATAGAGTGCGACGTAGCGAACAGTGCCTTTCCATCTGGAAGA
>NZ_ASSB01000088.1:0-1120 GCF_000520755.1 Paenibacillus sp. 1-18 | reverse complement strand
TAGTATGTGGATACAACGGCTTCTTCTCCTGGCTCCAGAGGTCATGAGATTATTGCCGGAAGCCTGGTTGGCGCTGGGATGGGCGAGGCTTCGCCAGCTTCGTCCTTTTGAAGATTACTCAGGCCAATGGGGGCTGCGTATGGAGGAAACCTCCTGGAAATGTAATGGATGGCAGGAACAGTCTATTCGCCATATTTCACACGCTGTGGAGCTGGCCAGCCGTTACACTCCATGGCATAGTAGCTGTCTTGTACAGGCCATTGCCGCGATGACGTTGCTGAGGCGCAGGAAGTTGGACTGCACGCTATATCTGGGCACAGCCAAAAATGCTGCGGGGCGATTGACGGCACATGCATGGGTACGAAGCGGACCAATTTATGTTACAGGTGAACGGGAGATGGAGGCGTTTACTGTGGTGGGTATATTCGGAAGGCGAGCTGTGACGGCTACCCAAACGAAAATAGAGAATAAAGGCCGTTTTTTACATGAATGCGATGAGACCAAAGGATGTTCAAAGAATCGAAGGAGAATATAGCATGTTTACCAAGTCTCTTCTGGAACTTGCCCATTGGAAAGACGATCAGGAATTAACGCTGTTACTCTCTTTATTGCAAAAAGACGCTGCTCCATGGCAGCAGATATTCGCTGCTGCCCATCAACATAAGCTGGATTGGGCTCGCCTGTTGCGTCTGGCAGATCACCATCGGGTAGTACCCCTGGTATATCTCCAACTGAAAAAGTCGAATGATCCGGTCATTCCTTTACAATTGCTGGCGAGTCTTCAGGCGCAATATCACCGAAATACGCTGCGCATGCTTCATCTCCAAGCAGAGGCTGGGCGTCTGACCAAGCTACTTATGGCCCATGGTATCCGTGTACTTATGCTCAAGGGCCCTGCACTGGCGCAGCAATTGTACGGGGATGTTTCCCTGCGTACCTCCAAGGACGTAGATTTGCTTATTGCGCCAAATGATATGGATGAAGCCGAGCATTGGATACGGGAAGCCGGCTATGAGTCCAAAAGCGGAGAGGCGCGTGTTCTTGGCAGCTGGAAGTGGAAGGACCATCATACATCCTTCCTGCATGTGCAAAAGCGAGTGGAGGTGGAGCTGCATTGGCG
>NZ_ASSB01000087.1:0-24223 GCF_000520755.1 Paenibacillus sp. 1-18 | reverse complement strand
TCGCCGGTATACCAGCTGTCTGCAGGAATATCACTGAATGGGGCAGCCGTGCCTGGTGTCAGACCAAGGGCCCGGGTTACCAGAGCTGCAAATTCTGCACGTGTCACGTTCTTCTTCGGTGAGAAGGTTGTATCGGTTGTGCCGTTAATCAGCAGCTTGTTCGCTAATGATTGAATTTCGGATTGGGCATACGACGATGAAATGTCTTCAAAGCTAACCGGACGCGTTGCTGCCGCATACGTCGAGAAGCCCGGACGGCTTACCTTCACAACGGTAGATCCATCTGCCTGCTTGGTAAAGACGGATGGAACCGGATAGACATTTCCATTCGCTGTATAGAGCACACCGGCTGTATTCGAATCCATTTGTCCAGGGACGGTAAAAGAGCGGGTAATAAACTGTCCTGGAGCAACTTTGAGTGGTTGACTCTTGCCGCCAGTGATGACGTTAGCTTCGAAGCCTACCGGTGTGCCGATCACAGTAGAGCCTTTCAGTTTGCCTGTAAATGTACTGCTATCTTGCGACTGGCTGCTGATGACCACTTCAATGCCTGCACCTGCAGGAGCATTTTTCAGAGCGGACATTGGCAAAGCCAGCGAGGAACCTGTATTGCTCACGATCAGGCTGCTTCCTGCTGGAGCCTTGCCCAGCGTTGCTAACTGAGCGGAAGTGAGCGCTGCTTTGGTTGTTTGGCCTGCTTGGCTAGCAGCCGACAGGACAATAGCTGCTGGGCTGGAACCTGCTGCCGTTACAGCAGCTTGTAAGTCTGCATCAGTTACAGTCAGCGACTGTACATTATTGTTAACCGCAACGGCTGTAGTGACAGCTTTCACAGCCTGTCCTTGCTTCACTACGGTTTGAAGTGAAGGTGCAGAGGTAGAGACAGGAGTGGATATGTTGGTTGCTGCAGAAGATGTTGTATTGCTTCTACCGCCACCGCCTCCACCTCCGCCGCCACTACTGCCGGGTACGGCACTATTATCCACACGAATAGCTTTATTGGCGGTGAAGAATTTAGGGCCGTCGGTATCGCGCTTGGCCTCGCCTTTTGCATTCAACTCTGGAGCGCTAACTTCCAGCTTGTATACTCCGTCCTTCAAATGTTGAATTACGGGTTGACCGTTGGCATCCAGAACAGGCTTTCCATTGTCATCTAATTCAACGTAACCTCCATCAATATCCTTAAAGGAGTATGCGCCTTGTTTGAGACGAGCGTTCGGTCCCTGTTCCTTGGAAGTCGTAATTCCATTGATTAGACCGATTAACTTATCATCTACGCCGTATACATAGAGCGCAATTTGGTTAGTCGCATCCGTAGTCAGGCGGAAAGTAAGATCTGTTGAGCGTTGAACGCCTGTACGACTCGGATAAATAATCGGGTTGGTGACACTCAGATCCTGCACGCCGAAGCCTGTTGCCGGATTTTCATTGCCGACATGAACGACGAATGGCAGATGAAGTGTTGGCAGTCCAGCGCTTTTCAGAATAACTTCCCCTTCATATACTCCTGTGGCTGCACTAGAATTGGGTTGTACAGACAGGAAGAACGGCTGGGATTTACCTGGTTCTGCCGAGATTGCCCCATTTGCACCGACACCTTGCAACTGCACGGCAATGTTGCTTACATCAGGTGTAGCAATTGGCTTTGTAGGATCAGAAGTGACATGATCATGCAAAATATAGCTGGCTTCGTACTGCACAGAGTTACCGGACAAGTTTTTGAGCTGAAGCTGAATTTGCTTCGCATCACTACCTGGTCGCATCACTCCGAAGCTAGCGGAAGGGTTGTAATTCACAACCTCCTGCCGATTAAAGTTTTTGTCGAGAATCGTTATCTTTTCAACGGTTTCCAGCAGGGCTGGTGTCTGAATCGCATTCGCGATGTTTACAAGACCAGCACCTTGGGAATACACATCATATTGGGTTTTATCCTCATCAAACAGTGTCACCGAAGTATTGGCGAGAGCAGCGCGAATATCGAACGGTGTCCAGTTTGGATGCTGCTGCTTCAAGAGCACGGCAAGTCCAGCCACATGTGGGGAGGCCATACTGGTTCCGTTACTACGTTTGTACGCATACTGATAAGATGCATCTGGATAAAACTTGGCGAAGGCAGGGTAGGTTGACATAATGTTAACTCCCGGTGCACTTACATCCGGCTTGATGCTAAGCAGCTCATCTCCGTTGGGTCCACGGGAGCTGAATCCGGCCATGGTATTGCCAGCATTATCTGTGCGATGATAATCGGCTCCAAAGGAGACAGTGAACTTTTCTCCTGCATTCTCCACGATTTGTCTGGCCAGCGCGCGACCTTCCTTGCCTCTCATATCAAAGGTTGGAATAAAATCAAAGCTGTCGCCTAAATTGGAATTTACGTAGTCATTGCGATCCGGAATACTTTCCCCTAAATCAGCTTTGGTGGTGTCGCCCGCTTTCGTATTCCCATTGAAAACGATAACAGCCTTTGCACCATTTTCCTTCGCATTTGCGATTTTATCGACAAATGCGAAATTACCGCGTGAAACGAGGACAATCTTCCCTGCTACGTCCTTTCCTTTAAAATCACTAGGTTGTCCCAGATTAGCGTATACAAGCTCATAAGGGGCAGTTCCCAAAATAGAGGCAAAGTCTTCTCTGCCTGTCTCCCAGCCCATCAAATTAAAATCGTAATGTCCATATGCATCAGCGGTTACAGTTTTTTTCAATTCACCGTTAGCTTCCCAATAGGAATCACGGGTGACCGAAGCTGTGCCTGAGAAGCTTTTACTCGCCGAAGTGGCTGCACCGACGGAAATTGCCAGCTGGGCTGTTGCAGGGGAGCCCATTGAATAGTAATATTTTCCGCTTTGCGCAGCATTACCGTTTGCAACGACCGCAACTACGCCGGAAAGCACAGCATTATTGATGGCAATGGAGTCCGGGGAGTTCGGGTCTTTTTCAGAGTCGGAGCCAAGTGACAGGTTAATGACGTTCATGCCGTCTTTGACAGCACGTTCAATACCGTCAATGACCTGTGCGGAGGAACCGGAGGAACGGCCTGTCTCGGTGTTGCGTCCAAGCACTTTATAAACGTATAAGCCCGATTTATAAGCAATACCTTTTTGCACAATTTCCGAGGATTTATTCGCTGCTTGACCAGCAATCGTACCGGAGACGTGAGTACCGTGTGTTGTTCCGCTAAAACCCGTGCCATACGGGTCGTTCTCTTTATCAAGTAACGGTTCCTCGTAAGGATCGTTATCCTGTTCAAAAGAGTCATACCCACCCTTGTAAGCCGCTTTCAAATCGGGATGCTCATAATCGATACCGGTATCGATAACTCCAACCTTGATTCCTTCACCTGTTAAACCTTTTGCCCAGGCTTCGGGAACACCAATTTGATCCAGCGGTGCATTGTCATAGGTTGCTTCACTGGCTGTAAGTGTGGGTGGGTCCTGTACGGGGATAGAATAATATGTTTTGTTTTCGTGAATGGATTTTACGCCTGGCAGTTTAGCCAGTTCTGGAATTTTATTGGCTGGCAGTGTGACCTCCAAACCGTTAAGCACCGTATTGTATTGGTAATTCACCTCAAGAGAAATACCGTGTTCTGCAGCTTTATCCACGAACGTTGATTGCTCTGTGGCGATGGCGGATTCCGCTTTTTGCTCAGATTGAGCAGTGAAAGCTTGGGCACCTGTCCGTGCCACATATTTGTCCACGGCTAGAGGCTTACCATCCAGCTGTACGATGACTCTGACCTGGCGGGAAGAATCCGTGTTCAGCTCTGGCGAGATGAAGGCCGGAGCCGCCTCGACCGTCAATGCTTCCTGGGCTTTCAAAAACGAACCGATTGACAGGTCTGCGGTAGCGGCAGAGCTGATGGACGGCAAAGACAAGCTTACCGTTAAGGCAAGAGCGAGTGATACGACAGGTATTTTTTTCAAAATGCTTGGCTTTTTCAAAGATTTCCCTCTTTTCAATCAAAATATGATATGTCTACATACTAGGATTTGAAGCCACTGCCGCTGTTTTCACGCCTCCCTTAATATCTAAATTGATAGATTGACCACTAGTGACTAACTTGCCAGTTTTGAGGCATATCTTACCATATTGGTGGGATATTTTACTATATGTTTTTCATATTTTTAGAAAAAATAAGGGTAACTTCACGTATAGATTCCATGGAAATGTTATGAATTTACTAGATTATTTTTGAAATCTTTGAAAGGGGAATGGGAGAAAACGAGATTTAATGATATAATCTGCATTGGAATTGTTGAGATTTCACAATGATGTAGAATGCTTAATGCAGAGGAGTCGATTATGTTGGCAAAAACGTTGATTTTCGGGCATAAAAATCCGGATACGGATACCATTTGCTCAGCTATTGCTTATGCAGATTTGAAAACCAAGCTGGGTGCGGACGTAGAACCGGTTCGTCTGGGTGAGGTTAACGGGGAAACGCAGTATGCACTGGATTATTTCAAAGTAAGCGCACCGCGCTTAGTTGAGCAGGTTGCTGTGGAAACGGACAGCGTCATTCTGGTCGATCATAATGAACGCCAGCAAAGCGCTGTTGATATTGACAAAGTAACGGTGACTGAAGTCATCGACCATCACCGGATCGCTAACTTTGAAACAAGCCAGCCGTTATACTTTCGTGCTGAACCTGTGGGCTGCACAGCTACCATTTTGAACAAGCTTTACAAGGAGAATGGTATTGCGGTTCCAAAAGAAATCGCAGGTTTAATGTTGTCTGCGATCATTTCGGATTCCCTGCTATTTAAATCCCCAACCTGCACGGATCAAGACGTTGCTGCTGCACGTGAACTGGCTGAAATTGCTGGTGTAGATGCAGATCGTTACGGTTTTGACTTGCTTAAAGCGGGTGCTGATTTGAGTGGCCACACGATTGAGCAGCTGGTAAGTCTGGATGCCAAGGAATTCCAGATGAACGGTCGCAAAGTGGAAATTGCTCAAGTGAACGCGGTAGATGTGAACGACGTATTATCCCGTCAAGCTGAGCTGGAAGCTGCCTTGTCCCAGACGATTGAAGCCAAAAACCTGGATTTGTTCCTGTTCGTCGTAACGGACATTGTGAATAGTGATTCTATTGGTATTGCGCTGGGAAGCCAGGCACAAGCAGTTGAAAAAGCCTATAATGTGCAGCTGGACGACAACAAAGCCGTTCTGAAAGGCGTCGTATCCCGCAAATCGCAAATCGTCCCTGTATTGACAGACGCTTTTAACAGTCTGTAAATTCATAGATCGAGATGGCAAGCTATACGCGACTATTAAGCTCACAATGCGTGTTAGCTGCCTTTATGGAAAATAAGCCTCTAGAACCCAACTGCATTAAAGCAGGTGGAAGCAGGAGGCTTATTTTTTCTTTAGTCTTCACACCATTTGTCTCCCGTCATTTTGGGGTCTGCTAGACCGTAACCTTTAACATCTTCAAAGGCAGAACGTACGTGTGATAAATAGGTTTGAAACTGGGCAATTTCCGATTCACTGAAGTCCGACATCAGGCGCGAAGCTAGTCCTATGAAAAAAGGGTCCATTTGTTTGATTTTTCCTCTCCCCTTATCGTTCAGGGAAACAAATACGCTTCGTTTGTCATTGGGATCATCGTACTTGTTAATATATCCGTCTTGTTCAAGAGAAATGACCATAGAGCTGATTGCTGCCCGGCTTACACCCATCTTTTCAGCCAAACTGGAAGGAGACGACATTTCATCTCTTTGCGCAGAGAGTACACAAAGCGCGATATATTGACCGTAGGAGAGACCAAATTCACGCGAACGTTTCTCCATATCTTTACGTATTTCACATGTTATGGAAAACAAATCCACTAAAACACTAATCGGTTTATTGCCGCCCGGAAACAAATTATAAGCCAGTTGCCGAATTTCGGAGTCTAGGAAAAAGAACATGCCATTCACCTCGATGTAGTTAATTAGTTAACTGTAATTTAATTAACCACTGGTTGCAATGATTTATACAAACTTTATTCCGCATTTTTTTGAAAGCGTACCTGCTAAGCATTACGTCCAAGGGCCGACGCACTGCTCAATGTTCTGATTGACAAAGGCTTGTATGGAGGGTTGGCGAAGGGTACGTCCTTCTTCCCATCGCCACTCACTATATTGAACCTTGGCGGTATACATAGGCTGACCCCAGATTGCATCTTGATGACGGTCCGGCTTATTGACAAATGGTTGCTCCGAAATCGTGTGCGGCATGAGGCGCTCGGCAAGCTGACGTCAATCTTCCCGAGTCAGCTTGCCTGTACCTGCATGTCTGATGTATCGCAGCCTTCCTTGCTTGTCATACTGGCCCAGCAGTACAGCATTAATAATACCTCCGTTCAGGGTATAGCCTCCGATGACAGCAATGATATCGCCATAATTTTTGACCTTGATCCAGCGTCCTTCCCACCCAATGTGTAGGAGCTGTCCAGCCTTTTAATTAGTATCTACATAAAAATTATGGATCATTAATCATAACAATTTATATCTTTTCTTGTTTGATAATTGTAACTAGGATTAAAAAATTAGTGTACATAAATTTTGTAGTGTACATTAATGCATGATCTATGTACACTAATCTATTTGAATATTTGATTTATTGTGCATTCATTTTTATCAACATCGATAATAGTCTGAATACTGGGATGCCTCATTGTTCCTCCGGGGGTAAATTCAAGATATTCAACTTTCACGGTTAACTCTGGCTTTACCCAAATAACATCTTTGGATTTCTCGGGATCATTTGAGAATGGTCGTTTTGCTGAGACAATCTTGTTTGTTTGTTCAGTAATGAATACCCAATCATGACGTGTTAATTTCCCAGTACCTGCGCTGCCAATATATATAAAGTCATCTTTATCGGTATATAGACCTAATAAAAGTGAATTAACAATATGATTACTTCGTGTAATCCCACCTACAACAGCAAAAAGGTCATTCACAATTTTATGTTTTTTCCATCGACCATCTTTACCATTTATTCTGTATTTACTGGAGATATCCTTATAGACCACACCTTCCATTTGATATTGCTTCATGAGGTTAAAAAGAGCTATTCCATCACTGAAATTTTGCGAAATTTGTATATTATTTCTGGGTACGATGATTTTATCGAGCAATCGCTGTCTATAATCTAATGATTTATCAGTAACCCAGGCACCGTTATAGAACAAGATATCAAAAATCATATAGGTCACGGGATTTGTGTTTACAGACAGTTTTATTTTATGTGCTTGCTTCAAACGATCCCTTTTCATGATTTCATGAAAGGAAGGCTTAGTCATGTCAAAGGCAATGACTTCTCCATCGAGAATTACAGAACGAGCTTTACAGAAAGCGTTAGTATCAAGTAATTCAGGATATTGCATAGTACGTTCATTCAATTTTCGATTGAATAATCGAGATTCATTTCCATCAAAGTAATGTAGAATCCTTACCCCATCCCATTTTACTTGGGCAACCCATTTAGTTCCTGATGGAGGAGTCTGCACCCTGGTTGGTTCAAATGGAACGATTGGCTCTAGTTCCATACTTTATTCACCTCTCTTACATTCTTAGAATTTATTCTTTCCATTTCTTGAAATTTTAATTTTGGGAAACCTGTTTCGGCTTCAAGGTGTTCAGCAGCAGACTCTAATTCCTCATTGCAAAAATGGCATAACATATTATTAAATTCTCCTTTAATATTTATTTAGAACGCTTATGTGTGAGATGTGGCACATACTAGTTAGAATTTGGTTCGTCAAAAAATAGTAAGGCTACTTGTTTGAACCAAAAATCAATTTGTTCTGCATTTGACACGACACGTCGATTTCTCCCCGGAGATGGAGTGGACAGGGCTAAGGGGCGAATGTCATGAAATCGACGCAAGAGATAGAGGCGCTGGCGGCAAAGATTGCGATGTGGCCATGATCGTCCTTTCGCACTCTTTTTGAAAATGGCGAACATTACTATTACTGCACGCTATTTACGACTGGAGAGGGACATGCGCCAAGCATCTCCGCCTGGTCATGGGAGGCCTTGGAGAGGAAAGCGGCCAGGCAAGGAGAAGAAAGCGACACGCCGGGATCAACGATTGCGGAACTCATCAAATGGTCCTATGCCGATTCGCCCTATTGTTGTTTCAGGGATGAGAGCTTCGATGATGTTAAACAATTAACCTCGTCCATTCCTTTAAACCGGAGAGCATGATTTCGATCTTCATCCCTGAAGACTATGAGGAGTACCTGAAAAACAACATATATCCTAATTGCTCGATCAAGGTGATTGAGCATCCCATTTCGACTGAAAGCGTCAAAGATATGTTTACTAACCCAGGTCTTATAAAGCATGCAATTTCAGACGGGAAACTAAGCCATGACGAAAAATCAATGGGTCAGCCTTTTTTGATCAAAGCAGGCGGAAACCCGAGACTTATTCAAAATGAAGACTATTATTTTACGAAGCTGAAGGAGGAGTCATTCTCTTTTTTATTTCAGGTAGATGAAGATGGTTATCCCGAAACGTTGCTTCAAGAGGGCGGCGAGCCCATCAAACGATTTTCGGCGTGTGTATGCCCCATTCGCACAAGCAGGCAGCCCGCCCCTGGCGTAAACTGAATTATAATCAGTGAGCGAGGTGAACTTCCATGGCACAATCGAAAGAGATGCGTGAACGGGCTAAGAAGTTCCAAGGCCGTCCAGTCTGTGTCACCCTGCACAGCGGAGAGACTTACGTCGGCTACATCACCGACGTTAATCGCGGCGGGTTGGTACTTGCCAGTGCTGGAGCTCCCCCACGTGCTCCTTCCAGGAAGCAAGACTCCCGACCTCTCAAACGCAGAGCTGGTGCTCATGCCCCGAGCGCCCGTCGCGGCAACCGGAGAAGCGATGCACGCAAACCGTCTGGCCGTTCGCGCTCCCGTAAGCCAGATGCCAAGGTATCTGCATTCCTGCCGATGATGGGCTCGCTGTTCGGCGGCCTGGGCGGGCTTGGCGGTGCCAGTGCGGGTGCAGGAGGGCTTGGAAGTATGCTCGGCGGCGGCCTGCGGCTGTTCGGTATGATCCAGAAATTTGTCCCGGTCGTGAAGATGGGCTACGGTATGATCAAGTCCATTCGCCCGTTTCTCGGCGCCGTTAAAGGCTTGATGCCCACGGCTAGTCCGGCCACGCCGAATAACGAATAATCACATACCTGGAACCTGAACATTCCGAAATCGGATTTACGAGGAATCCGAAAAAATGTAAAACGCTACTGACATCCCGTTGTCAGTAGCGTTTTTGAATATTAGGAGTATGCGAATATCGCAGTGCTTTGAGATGAGGCTTGAGTTACACATGGTTTATACCTGATGTTTTTTATCATCGTTGCTCATGCCAGCTTCCGCAGTAATCCTGCCTCGTATTGACAAAGACCCGCCATATGAATACTTTAAAGATTATTATTTTACTTTTTCTATTTAATCTTTTGAATTAGTGACTGATTGGCAACGTATAGTAATTAAATGCTTGATCCAACAAGGCACTGGCTTCTTGACGCTTCAAAAGCTGTTTGGAGCGGAAGTCTATGGAGCCGTCTAAATTGATCTTGGTATCCGGGTCCATGATACCTTGGGAAACAAGAGCTGTGACTGCTTTAACTGCCCAAGCATCCGTTTCGCCACTCAATTTGACCTTGGTTCCAGGCTCAACCTGTTTCAGGTTCTGGATCATTACCGCCGCCATTTGTCTAGTGATAGGAGAATTAGGCTGATAATTACGTAGTCCGGCCATCATCTGCTTCTTATTCGGTTCAATCATGAAAGGTTGTTTATACCACCCGTGGGCGCGCAGCAGCACTTCTGAGAATTCTCCCTGAGTCATCGTTCCTTTCGGATCGAAGAGGTTGGCTGACTTTCCGCTCATGACTTTCAAAGCATTAAGGTTGTTTATATATGAAATATATTTACTATCCGCAGGTACATCAGAAAACGGTGAATCAATGTTTATTTTTTGCGCATAAGCAACGAGGTCTGGGAGCTGCATGTAATACAAATATGCAATATGGCCTGCTTGATTTTTATTAAACGTCAATTTATTACCTGATTCATCTTCAAATAATAAAGGGTGGATCATTTTTAGTGTATGTTTGCCTGATGTTCCTGTCTCCATTATTAATTTCCCGTCCGAATACGAAACCTTCGTCCTTAAGGCAGCAAAACGCGTATTTTGGTATAATCCCACGTAGTCTTGGGCCTGCTGTTCACTTATTGTCGCGTAGGTTGACTTTGGAACCTCTGATTTTCTCGGATAATAATGATTCATAAATTCTTCATACACGTCAAGACTCATCATGGAGTCGTTATTGTAGGACATGTACATCGCTGTATTCTTCTCAGGCAGAATAACAATCAAGGAAGAATGCCCTGTAACATTTCCTCCTTTTAGAATCACATGCTGATTATTCATCTTCTCTTTGAAGTAGCCTTCGAATCCAATTGTTGTAACCGGGAACTCCTTGTCAGGGAATAATTGGTATGTGTGCATTTGCTCTATGCTCTTTGGACTCACCACTTCTTTACCTTTGTACTTGCCTTTGTTCAGGTGCATAATGAGGTACTTCGCCATGTCATCTGCTGTTGAAACGATACCGCCTTCAGGTTTTTCCGTTGGTTTAAACCCGTCCAAGGGTATCAGTTCACCTGTTGGTCCATAGTGAGCAGCCATTCTGCTTAACAATTGGGGGGTAAACCGCACACTCGTCGAATTCATGCCTAACGGTTTGAAAATATTCTTTTCCATATATCGGGAATATGACATGCCCGTTACGTTTGCTACAGCATATCCCGCTAGCATGAAACCAAAATTGTCATACGTGTACGCTTCTCCTGGAGGCCTGACAACAGTTGGCATATTTGATGCAATGAACTTCTTCATTGGAAAATATTTGTCCGCGTATTCTGGATGCATTTCCATGGAAATATCCGGTTCGTCAAATCCACTTGAATATGTAAGTAGATCAAACATCGTCAGTTTTTTTCCTGTTTTATTCGGAACCTTTATTCCTCCTAAATACTCTTGGATATCGTGTTTTAAATCCATTTTCCCCTTATCGACCAACTGCATAGCTGCCAATGCAGTGAATGACTTTGTAACAGAGCCGATTTGAAAAACGGTATTTTTATCAACAGGAATTTTTTTCTCCTTGTCGGCATAACCGTAACCTTTGCTTAGCATCACTTTCCCACCTGTGACGACCACAAAATTAGAACCAACGGTATTAAACTTCTTCATCTTGTCCGCAAAAACACCATCTGCAAAAGCTTCTAGTTCCTTGGCATCTCGCGGCCCCTCCAAGCTAGCCTTTTCAGATGCAACTGGTGCGTTAACGGGTGCGGCAACCGACGCGCCGTTGGGGGCCATACAGGCGGTAGTTATCGTAGCAGATAATAGTAGAACCGCGAGACTGGTGTGAATCATTTTTTTCATGAATGATTTCTCCTTGAAATGTATTTTTGCCTTATAGCGTCCGGCAAAACCAAGTATGGCAAAGGACTTGTCATACCAACAAGTTACATTTCGTCACCCACCACACCAAGTCACTCCAAAGTGTCATATGACGATTAGGCACTAGGCTTAAAGGGCGATGGGTCATTCAGAAAACAAACGCTTCCGGAGGCCTCTTCAGTGTCGACGCCAAGTCGTTTTTTATGTATGAGATGTTTCGCGGGTCGCCAAATCGGGGAATGATAAGGATATCCAGTACAGGATTTTTTTAGACAGAAAGGGGATCGGTTTCATGAGACAAATTCGCGAGGAGGACCATGCGGTAGTCATGGTGGATGATGGACAGGTGGTTGCAGAGGTAGGCTATAAATCCATAGATGACCACTCTTTGGTCATTGACCATACATTTGTATCGGAACAACTGCGAGGGCAAAAAATCGGTAAGGAACTGATCGACAAGGTTGTGAACATGGCGAGAGATCAGCATAAAAGTGTTATTCCAGCTTGCTCATATGCGCTGGCCTTGTTCAAGCGCCATAAGGAATATAGTGACGTTTGGCAGCAGTAAATGCGGGATATAGGCGGGGCTGAGGTGTATAATCGTCAACACAACACCGGATCAGGTTAGTAAACCTTCCGGTGTTTTTTGGTGTGTATAAAGCTTGAGAAATCAATGCATTCTAGCGTTCATATATGGAGATAAAATGTTATCCTAAGATAATGAAGCACATTTTCAGACAGACCGCTGTGAAATTGTTCATACTGTTGTCACTTCACAGGCTGTCCTTGTGTTCTATATAATATATTATGGTTAAGATCAGGACAAAAACAAAAAAATACGAAAAACCTGAATTTAAACAAAGGAGACGCTTATTATGACTAAAGCGCGTGAGGACAAGCAGTATGTTCCAACGAGCAATCGTAATTTTACAGCCTTGATTATCACCGTTTCCATTATAGCCAACGTGATTATTTTGCTGCTATTCTTTTCGCCGATCGGATACCAGGGTGGTGTAAGCTTCGATATCACTATTTTCCCAAGGCTAAATGCGATTTTTAACAGCTTCACCTTTATTTTTCTGGTGGCTGCGCTGATTGCTATTTTCAAGAAAAACATTAAGGTGCATAAAACTTTTATTCTGCTGGCCTTTGCCAGTACCGTTTTATTTTTATTCTCCTACCTTACCTTCCACTACATTTCGCCGGAAACTGCAAAATATGGCGGGGTGGGCATTCTTCGGCCGATTTACTTTACGCTGCTGATTTCGCATAGCATCTTGGCTGCTATTATCGTGCCGCTGGCACTGTTCACCGTTGTTTGGGGATGGACGATGCAGGTGGCGAAGCACCGCAAAATTGCGCGCTGGACCATGCCAATTTGGCTGTATGTAAGTTTGACCGGGGTGCTCGTGTACGTATTCATGGCTCCGTACTATTAATAGTTGCATCCTGAGTAAACCCTCTGAAATTCATTGAAGGAGAAAAGACGTCTCTACTCAAAGAGGCGTCTTTTTTATGTCTATAAAAGAAAAATTATTCCTTCTAAATTTATTTTATTGAAAAAACGTTCCTTCTCTACCGGTATTTCTGTTATAATTTACCTTAATCAACTAAGAACAAGGGGGTCACCATGTGACAAAGAATGCGAAAGGCAGGTTGCGGTTGCTTGTATCTATGCTGGCGCTGGTTGTACTGCTGAGCAGCTGCGGTGGCGGAAGCTCAAAACCGGGAGATGTAAACGGTGAGAAAGTGACACTGCAATTTTGGACGATTGCACTACAACCTACATTTACTCCGTATTTTAATCGAGTGATTGCTGATTATGAGCAGAAGAACCCCAATGTCAAAATTGACTGGAAGGACTACCCCTATGATGCGGTAACCAACAAGCTGTTGACGAGTATTGCTAGTGGCAGCAGTCCAGATGTGGTCAATCTCAATACGGAATTTGCCAGCCAAATGGGCTCCAAGGGTGCTGTTGTTGATATGAATGAGTATTTGTCCCCGGAGGAGAAAGCAGCTTATTTCGAAGGTATCTATAATTCCACAGTTATTAACGGAAAGGCTTACGCGTTACCTTGGTATACGGGTACGGAAGTGCTTTACATGAATACGAAGCTGGTGAAGGCTGCTGGATTAGACCCTGCCCATCCGCCCAAAACGCGGGAAGAGCTGTCGGAATGGGGCCGCCAAATCAATAGAAAAATCGGTAAAGCCGGGTATGCGCAGCAGCTTGTATCCAAGCTTTTTGCCATAGATGGCATTCCGATTTTGAATAAAGAAAAGACAGCAGCGGCGTTCAATACACCGGAAGCAGTCGCTATGCTTGAAAACCTAAAAAAACAGATGGAAGATGGTGTCGTTCTTAAAGAAGACGCTGATTTTTCGCAGCAAGTGAAATATTATGCAGGAGAGCAGGTTGCTTTCGAGCTGGCAGGCCCAACGTTTATCAATTTTATCAAAACGGCGGCACCGGACGTGTATAAGAATACGATTGCTTTTCCTGTACCTACAGGTAAAGCTGACGTGAGGTTATCCAATACCATGGATCTGGTTGTACCGACCAAGTCTGCGCATGTAAAAGAAGCGGTGAAGTTTGCTGTTTTCCTGACGAATGCAGAGAGCCAGACGGCGTTTT
Source organism: Paenibacillus sp. 1-18 (assembly GCF_000520755.1). Classification (NCBI taxonomy): domain Bacteria; kingdom Bacillati; phylum Bacillota; class Bacilli; order Caryophanales; family Paenibacillaceae; genus Paenibacillus; species Paenibacillus sp. 1-18. The sequence goes on along the minus strand of NZ_ASSB01000087.1, from coordinate 10,112 downwards.
CCAAAGCGGCTAATACGCTGCCTTCCACGAAGGACTCCATTAAAGATCCATACTTCACACAGTCAGATCAATCACTGGAGGCACAAGCGAAAGTGGTATCCGCACAAAGCCTGGATAAGGCGACTGATTACATGGTCGGTGTGCCTAATGCCAAGGACGTGAACAGTGCGATTACACGTGCTTTTCAAAATATTTTATTAAACGGAACGGATACCAAGCAGACGCTTGCTGCTTTGGAGAAGGAAGTGAATGACATATTAAAGCAATAGGTTCAGCAGGGGAGTGAAGTGAATGCTCCCCTGTTCATTTATCAAAATCGGGTGGTGATGCAGCATGATCAAATGGTTGAGGTCGGAATCCTTTACGGCCTGGGCCTTTATGACGCCGGGACTATTGTTGCTTGCCGTCTTTGTATTTTGGCCTATTATTTACAGCATTCCGCTGGCCTTGACGGACTACTCGGTCATATCGGATACCCATTATATTGGTCTCGCTAATTTCGAGGCAGCGTTTAAGGACCGCAACTTTCTCATTTCGATCTGGAACTCATTAGTGTATGTGCTCATTGTTCCCTTTCTTCAGATTTTCTCCATCCTGATGGCCGTGCTGGTGAACAGTCGTATACCAGCGATTAAAATATTTCGGACGACCTACTACATTCCTGTCGTAACTTCCATGGTAGCCATAGCCTTAATTTGGAGCTGGCTGCTGGGCAATAACAGCGTTGTGAACTATCTGCTCATGAAGGTCGGCTTAATCAGCAGGGAGATCCACTGGTTATCGGACAGTAATTTAGCCTTGTATGTACTTATGTTCATCACGATGTGGAAGGGACTCGGGTATTATATGATGCTCTATCTGGCAGGCTTACAGAACATTCCACAGGACCTGTACGAAGCCGCCAGAGTGGACGGAGCAAGCCGCTGGCGGCTGATCGTTCATATAACCCTCCCGCTATTAAGACCCTACATTCTGTTCTGCACACTCATTTCACTTATGGCAGCTATTCGCGTATTCGACGAGGTGTATGTGTTGACCAAGGGTGGACCGGGAACGGCCACGTTGACTTCCAGCTTGTATATTTTCCAAAAAGGGATGGAGCAGTTTAAGTTTGGTTATGCCTCGGCGCTTGGCTTAATTGTTGGCGCGGTGATTGCGGTACTCAGTATTATCGTGTTCCGATTCAATAGGAAAGGTGGTGTCGATCCCTATTGATGAGTCTACAGAATGACAAAAAGCTACACTCACCCCTTCCGAAAAATAAAAACAGCCAGATCATGCGCAGCTTGGGGCGAACTGTAAAAATGACGATCATCTATGCATTGTTGGTGCTGCTCGCTCTATTTTTAATGGGGCCGTTCCTATGGCTGCTCAGCGTATCGCTCATGCCGGGTCGCAACATTTTCTCATCGCCACCCGCCATTTTCCCGACCTTTATTGATTTTGATAATTATGTTAAGGTATGGAAATTTATGGACTTTCCGAAGTATATGCTGAATACCGTGATTATTACGGTGCTGGGCGTAGTGCTCAATGTGCTGCTCGCCAGTTTGACGGGATATCCCTTGGCTGTATTTCGTTTTAAGGGTAAAAACCTGGTGTTTACACTGCTGATTGCTACAATGATTATTCCTTCGTATACCGCATTTATTGTGCATTATCTGACCATTCAAGAGTTTCATCTCGGCAACACCTATTTGGGTGTAGTACTGCCTGGAGCGGTCTCTGTGTTCAACATTTTTTTGATGCGACAGACGTTTATTCATATTCCTACCGATGTGCGTGATTCCGGCAAAATGGATGGCGCTTCGGAATTTCGAATTTGGTGGCAGCTTGTGCTTCCGCTGGTGAAGCCGGCGCTCGCCGTGATTTCTTTGCTGGAGGCCATGTCGTTCTGGAACAGCTTCCTGTGGCCTATCGTTATTTTGAACGATACGGAGCTATACCCGTTGGCGGCTGCGCTCACCTATCTCAATGGTCAATTTGCCTATAACTTTGGCTGGATAGCAGCAGGCACGATGATTTCAGTGCTGCCGATCATTATCTTGTTCCTGTTTACACAGCGCTACTATATGGAAGGCCTGGCAGGAGCGGTGAAAGGCTAGGCTGGATATTTCGGCTATGGATAGCCCGTGAATGGAAGGAGAGGCGATTGCAATGGGCTTAACACCTCAGGAGATTCAATATTATTTTCGGGATGCATATGACAGCGGAGAAAAACTGGTTGTACCTGAACCGCGTCTGGTCTGTGAATTGTCCTCCCGCTTTGCGATGAATCAGGAGTATGAAGGTGTGCTGGACCCCGAGGGACCGATCAAGCTGATTTTACCTCCGGGACCTGGTGTGCCAACCGAATCACGAGGCAGCGTGCAACTGGTACTGGAGTATGATGGGGCGCTCGTTGCAGACGGATATCGACTGGAGATTCAGAAGGAGGGCCGGATTGAAATCCATGCTTCCAATAAAAGAGGACTTAAATACGGCATGGATGCACTGCATCTCCTGCTCCAAGTTGATCAGGAGCGATGTATCCTGCCGGTGGTAGCTCTTCGGGATGAGCCTTCTTTTCCGGTCAGAGGGATTATTGAGGGGTTTTACGGAGAGCCGTGGAGCTTCGCAGATCGGCTGGATGCCGTCTCTTTTATCGCTGCACATCGGATGAATACGTTTATGTATGCTCCCAAAGATGATCCATATCATCGCGAGCTATGGCGGAAGCCGTACCCTAAGGATACATTTGCACAAATTAGCCAATTAAAGGAAGCCTGCGACCAAAATGAGGTTGATTTTCATTACTGTATCAGCCCAGGGAATGATCTGAGCTTCGGCAGTGATGAAGATTTTGAGAGGCTGACGGAAAAACTGGCGGCTGTAATGGCTATTGGTGTAAGGCACTTTGCAGTTTTAATGGATGATATTGACTATGTGCTAAAAGGAGAAAACCGACATTTGCTGGGCCGCTCGGGTCATGCTCATGTCTTTTTGACCAACAAGGTGCATGCATGGCTGACCGAGCGATTGCCTGAGTTTACACTAACGGTTTGTCCTTCGGAGTACTGGTCTTATTGGGATACGGAATATAAAAAGGATTTCCGTGAGCGTCTGCACCCGGAGATTAAAGTGTTTTGGACAGGGTACTTCGTTTTTGCTCCACAGATTAGTCGTGAGCATGCCGCTGAGAATCATGTTTTCTTTGGGCATGAGCTGTGGCTGTGGGATAACATCCCGGTGAATGACTGTGACCGTGATCGCTTGTTTCTCGACCCACTGCGTGGGCGGTATTCCAGGCTTTCGGACTGTGGGCATACCGGGATGGTAGCCAATCCGATGAATCAGTGGGAGTGCTCCAAAGTGACGCTCATTACGATGGCCCACTACATGTGGAACAGTGAGCGGTACATGCCAGAACTTTCTTGGGCATGGGCTGCGCGTGAACTGGCAGGGGCGCGTGCGGAGGAATTTATGTTTTTCTGCCGTCAAAACAGAAATAGCCGCTTGGGCGGTATTGTGTATGAGGACGTGGATTTTGCCTTGCAAGCGTGCGATATCCCTGCGCTGGATATGTACTTTGAGCGGCTGCTTCAGGCCGTGAAAGTTCTGCGGAATGTATCGGCCGACGACCCTGCCGCTGGGTTCGTGTCCCAGGCTGGGCCGTGGCTGGAGCGTGCCGAACTGGACGCAAGTCTGTGGCAAGTGCTGCGACAAGCCGTGCTCGTTACCGAACAGCGGGATAATGCCCGGTTACAGGAGAGCGGCACGCAAAGCGAAGTGGCTGATCCGCAAGAGCCACCGCGGTTGAAGGATGAAATCGTAGCGGAGCTGCGAAGCGGAATTACCGCTTGCCTGGAAGCAAAGGTCCAGCTGGGGAGTAATCCTGCCATCCGTGCTGCCGAGCAGTGGGGCTACGTGGGTCAGGATGAACAGGGCAAATATCAACTAATTCTATAGGCTTTAACTGCGGAAAGAAACCAGACAGTGTAGTTGCTCTGAAAATCATGATTGCTGTGAGATAACAGTAATATTCACGAGAGGTGAAGCGTGTGGCGAAGCCAAACACCCGTGTGCTTTTTGTGCCGCTGGATGAACGTCCTTGTAATTATGAATTTCCCTATTTACTGGCCCAGGGCACAGACTTGCAAATGGAACGGCCTCCATTCGAATGGATGGGACAAAAGAAAGCCCCTGGCGATACAACCAGCCTATGGGCCTGGCTCGAAGAACATGCGGCTGCTGCTGATGGAGCTATTATTGCGATGGATACGTTGCTGTATGGTGGAATTGTGCCTTCCCGCCTGCATGAAATGACAAGTAAGCAGATCAGAGACAGGATGAATCGCCTTCGCAGGCTCAAACAGCTATATCCGCAGCTGACTTTATATGCTTTTCAACTGATTATGCGTTGTCCTCAATACTCTCTGGCTGATGAAGAACCGGATTACTATGCCGATTGGGGGCGTGAGATATTCAGAAAGGGCTTCATTGCGCATCGTCAGGAGCTGGGGATTGCTACCTCAGAGGAACTGCTTGAATTAGCTGACATCAACCAACGGTTGCCTGTAGAAATACTGGGAGATTATTTAGGTCGTCGCCGTGTGAATTTGGAGGCAAATGAAGCGGCACTGGAGCTGGTAGCAGAGGGCGTTATTGATTTTATGATTATTCCACAGGATGATTCGGCCCCCTATGGCTATACCGCGAAGGATCAGCAGCGGCTAAGAAGTCGTATTTCCGAACTCGCGCTGGATTTAAACGTGTACATGTATCCAGGGGCCGATGAAGTAGGATGTACGCTGCTGGCGCGTTGGGTTAACCGAATGAATCAAGCTGTGCCGCTAGTCTATCCCCGCTTGTCCGCCTTGCAAGGGGCATTCGTTGTTCCGCTTTTTGAGGATCGCTATTTTTATGAAACTTTAAAATATCAGATTATAGCGGCCGGTGGGCTGATTGCTTCCTCAGCGGCGGAGGCTGATTTGATTTTGCTGGCCAACACCCCTGGCGACACGATGGCAGAAGCTTCATCCCAGCAACATGCAATGGCCGGATATGATGTACACCGGAATGTAGTTGAACTAGTCGAATACGGTGCTCGCATGCTGCAATATGCTGGCAAACACATTGCCGTCGCTGATGTAGGCTATGCCAACGGCGCCGATCTCAAGCTGCTTAGACTATTGAAGCAAAAGGGACTGCTTTTTAAGCTGGCAGGCTATGCTGGCTGGAATACAAGCTCCAATACCCTCGGAACCGTCATTGCCCAGTCGATGCTGTATACGCACTATGGACCTACGGAGGAGCATCTCGATTTTCTGTCGTTGCGTTATGCCGAAGACGCCTGTTATTGCGCTGTGGTGCGCACCGCTATGAATAACGGAATTGTGGAGCAAATGGGCTTTACCAAGTTTATGCTCGATGGACAGAGGGGTTCGGTTGCTGCGGTTATTCGTGGGCGGCTGGAGCAGGCGCTTGAGGAGTATGTGAACGGGCCGGAGGGCCGCGTAAAAATTACAGATTGCTACATGCCGTGGAACCGCACCTTTGAAGTCGGATTGACCGTACGGCATTATGCCGAGGAGAGAGAGTGATCCCATGGAAATGGAAGCTGTATTATCAAGAGTGCGGCACGGCCTGATTGTATCATGTCAAGCATTGCCAGACGAACCGCTGTATGGAGCGGATTCGATGGTCAAAATGGCACGTGCCGCACAGCAGGGCGGGGCCGTAGCGATTCGCGCCAACGGTGCAGCGGATGTGCGTGCGATCAAACAGGCGCTTTCTTTGCCGGTTATCGGCTTGATTAAACGAGATTATGAAGATTCTGATATTTACATTACGCCGACTCTTCGTGAGATGGAGGAACTGGTTGAGGCGGGCGCGGATATTATCGCACTGGATGCCACACTGCGTCCACGCCCGGGAGGGTGCAAGCTCAAGCGACTCATAGATTACGCCCATGAGCATGGAGTAACCTCCATGGCGGATATATCAACATTGGAGGAGGCGCTACATGCGGCTTCCCTTGGTGTAGGCTGCGTATCCACAACATTATCCGGTTATACGCCATACTCTACTCAAATAGAAGGTCCGGATCTGGAACTGGTTCGGAGAGCATCGGAGCTGGTTCCCGTTCCTTTAATTGCAGAGGGGAGAATCCATGACCCGGCACAGGTAAAGGAAGCATTTCGGCTGGGTGCACATGCAGTGGTTGTAGGCTCGGCGATTACCAGACCTCAATTGATTACGCAGCGGTTTGCCGATGCCGCAAGGAAGGCAGTGAAATGCATCTATGGAGATGAAAGACCGAATTAACACGTATTATCCTTCATTAACAAAATCGGAGCAAAAAGTTGCCTTGTGTGTACTGGAGCGTCCCGTAGATATTATATATTTCTCCGTAACAGAGTTGGCTGACTTTGCCGGTACAGGCGAGACGACCGTCATGCGTTTTTGCCGGAAGATTGGTTTTAAAGGCTACCAGGATTTCCGATTGTCCCTGGCGCAAAACCAAACTTATCGCAAAACTGATATAGGCGGGGAACGCCTTGGCCTTGATAACGATCATGATATTACCCGTACAGTGTATCGCAACATGCTCAATATTCTGCACTCCAGCATGGGGCTCCTGGATCATTCAGAGCTTGGACGCGCGATTGCATGTCTCGATCAGGCCGGCTATGTCCAATTTTTTGGTGTAGGCGCTTCGGGGATTTCCGCGCAGGATGCCAAAAACCGCTTCTTACGGATCGGGCGGCGCGCCGAGGCTGTGGCAGACGGTCATATCCAATCAATGATGGCGGTATCCATGAACCCCGGTGATGTGGCTATCGGCATCAGTGTATCGGGAAGTACGCTGGATACGAACGACATGCTGCACAAGGCCAAACAAAACGGTGCAACAGTTATCGCAATTACGAATTATGCAAAATCGCCAATCACCTCGATTGCAGATATCGTTCTATTGACTGCAGGCAAGGAAGCTCCGATAGAGGGAGGCTCAATTGGCGCTAAAATCTCACAGCTGTTCGTAATTGACCTCCTTTGTGAAGGACTTGCACGCAAACACATCAATCACACCAAACAGATGAAGGAAAAAACCGCGAGGGCGGTTATTGAGCGGAGCTATTGAGATTTTGATGTCGAGTACCGCATGCGCTCTCAGGCTCCCGGCTTGGCTTTGTGTTGTTATATGAGTTGCTGCTATAAGAAAATTTATCCAACAAAATGTAGGTAAAAAGCCTATATGCTTATGTTGCAGGGCAACGAGGAGGACGCTGTGGTGGCAGAGGATATGAACAGAGTTATTGGAGTTGATATTGGAGGTACCTCGGTGAAAGCCGCCCTAGTGGCACAGGATGGATCAGTGCTTGATGAAATCCGGCTGGATACGGACGCTTCTCGCGGACGTGAGTGGGTATTGTCACGGGTGTCCGAGTCGGTATTCGGACTGATGCGTTCTTTTGGAGACAGCAGTACGAATAGGGGGATAGACGCTCTGGGAATTGCAACTGCTGGCAGAGTCAATATGGAGAGCGGCGAAGTCGTGTATGCGACAGATAACCTGCCTGGCTGGCAAGGCACATCCTTGGTAACGTGGGCCAGAGAAAAGCTGGCAGTACGCGCCATTGCTGATAATGATGCGAACGCCGCTTTGCTTGGAGAGTCGTGGCAGGGAGCGGGGAAGGGCAAGCAGCGCCTGGCTATGCTCACCTTGGGAACAGGTGTCGGCGGTGCGTTTATGGAACAGGGCCTGCTGTGCAGAGGGACTCATTGGAGCGGCGGTGATTGGGGACACAGCATTTTATTCCCGGGCGGTCTTCCCTGCAATTGCGGAAAAAAAGGCTGCGCCGAGCAGTATGTATCGGGCACAGCCCTGTTACGGCGGGGCACGGAATACACGGGCAGGCTCTACCGCTCGGGGAACGAGATCATGCAGGAGGCCGCTCACGGTAACCTGGAGGCCATCCGGGTGCTGGACGAATACACCGCAGATTTAGCTGTGCTTTTGGCTAATATTTCGGTGACGCTTGATCCTGAGGCGATTATTGTAGGCGGGGGAGTGGCAGACGCGGGAGAGGTCTGGTGGCCCTTGCTGGAAAAGCATTTGCACCTGATGGGAGTTAAAACGGAAGTAAGTCGGGCGTTGCTCGGCAATCGCGCTGGCATTATAGGTGCCGCGCGGCTTGCTTTTGAAATAACGGAGACTTAGCGCGAGCATGAAAGGGGAACAAACCATGACGCAAAATCGGCTTGATACCGACATCGTTGTGATTGGCGGAGGTCTTGGGGGGACATCGGCAGCGCTTGCGGCAGCGAAGGCTGGCATGAGAGTTATCATGACGGAGGAAACGGATTGGTTGGGAGGACAGCTAACTTCACAGGCTGTTCCACCGGATGAGCATCGCTGGATCGAACAGCTCGGCTGTACAGCCACGTACCGTGAGTTTCGCAATCGTGTACGGGATTATTACCGTCAGAACTATCCGTTAACGGAAGAAGCTCATAATGATCCCATTCTTAATCCCGGCAACGGCTGGGTCAGTCGTCTGGCTCATGAACCACGAGTAGCTTTGCGGGTGCTTGAAGATATGCTTGCTCCCTATCTGAATACAGGGCGAGTTCGTGTATATTATCATACTGTGCCTGTTGCCGCTCAAACGGATGGGGACTGTATTGCTTCTGTAACCGTTCGTACTTCCGATAGCCCTGATCATAAGGGCGAAGTTAGTGTACTACGGGGAACATTCTATCTGGATGCGACGGAGTGTGGCGATCTTCTTCCGTTGGCGGGAGTGGAGTATTCGAGTGGAGCAGAGTCACGGGAAGCGACGGGTGAGCCTCATGCACTAAAGTGTGCTGATCCTTTGGATATGCAATCTATTACTCATGTTGCTGCCGTAGATTATATCCCTCAAGGAAACTTCATTATAGAGCGGCCGCAGCAATATGATTTCTGGAGGAATTATATCCCTTCCTTTTCGCGGTTCCCAATTTTAAGCTGGTTCGCTACAGACGCAGATGATACCAGTAAACTAAAACAGTTCACTTTATTCCCTAACGATCAGGGCATAGTATCTTTATGGGATTATCGCCGCATTGTAGATCCCTCTATATGGAGCGAACCGTTAAATGATGGTGAGGTTACTCTTTTAAACTGGGCGCAAAATGATTATTACCTTGGTCCGTTGATCGGTGTCACCGCTCAGGAGCAGGAAAGACATCGAGAAGGGGCGCGTGAGTTGACTCGTTCATTAATCTATTGGCTTCAGACTGAAGCTCCCCGGTTAGATGGAGGATTCGGCTATCCCGGTATTCGGCCACGGGGAGATTTTCTTGGCACCTCGGATGGTTTGGCTAAAACAGCTTATATTCGCGAGTCACGCCGGATTCAGGCCAAGTATACGATAACAGAGTTTGATGTAAGTCGTGAGCTGCGTGGAGAGGAGGGACCCAAACGGTATGTAGACAGTGTAGGTGTAGGCAGCTATCATTTGGATCTTCATCCGACTACGGTATCTCAGCGGACATTTTATATCCCCAACTATCCTTATGAAATCCCGTTAGGCTCCCTTATACCGATAAGAGTACGTAATCTGCTTCCTGCCTGCAAAAATATAGGGATGACCCAAATCGCAAATGGCTGCTACCGTCTGCATCCTACAGAGTGGAACATAGGGGAATCAGCGGGGAGTCTGGCGGCTTACTGCGTCTCTAATGGAATATACCCAAATGAAGTGAGCGAATCTACAGAACATCTGGGACGATTTCAAAACAGGCTTCTTCGCCAGGGGGTTGAGTTACATTGGCCTGCTGAGGTATTTGAACCGGAGGGAGTCACAGCGAGGGGCAACTAGCCCCTTGGCTGATTTTAATGAGGCGGAGAAGGGGTATTTGGACTTGTAATAAAAAAATGAAAAAAGTGCTTGCTAACTTGCTTGGGTTTGTGATATATTATTTGAGCTGACAACAAAACAGCAATTTCAAAAGTGAAAAGCTTGGTCGAAATGATCTTGATAAAAAAAGAAAAATAACCCTTGCTTTTTCGAAACGAACATGATATGATCTTATAGCTGCTGAAAAACGCAGCGAAAAAGAAATGTTTGATCTTTGAAAACTGA
>NZ_ASSB01000086.1:0-22875 GCF_000520755.1 Paenibacillus sp. 1-18 | reverse complement strand
TGGGTGGCTCGGCAGCCGTTACATTTCAGTTGTCTGTCGTCAGTCTGCCTCAACCGCCGCAAATTACCAATCAGGCGACCGTTAGCTTTACTTCAGGCGCGTTGACCTCGTCCTCGCATTCTGATCCGGTCACTCTGCCGGTATATCAGCCGATCATCAGCCTGACCAAGACCGCCAATACTGTCAACACGCAGATTGGTTCAACCCTGCTCTACACACTGACGTTAACCAACACCGGCAATATCGCCGTTATACCTGTGCTGTCGGATAATATCCCTGCGGGCTCTGAACTGCTGCCTAACAGCGTCGTTGTTAACGGCATCCTTGTGCCGGGAGCTTCGCCAATTACGGGTATTACACTCGGCTCACTTGCGCCTTCAGGCAGTATCGTGGTGAGTTTCCAAACGGTCGTCTCGTCTCTGCCAACCCCGCCTGTACTGACCGATCTTGGGCAAGCGAGCTTTACCTACTCACCGCCTGACGGTAGAGTTCTCAGTGGTTCTGTCACATCCAATACAGTCAATGTCAGCGTATCCGCACCTAATATCCAGATTACGAAAACATCCAGCTTGTCAGCCGCTGTAGTAGGCGATACGATCAGATACACACTGAGCATCACAAATAGTGGTGTAGATTCAGTCACAGATACCGTTGTAACCGATACGATTCCAGCCGGAACCTCCTTTGTTCCAGGTAGTGTTATCATCGACGGCGTAGCCTTCCCTAACGCCTCTCCGGTCGCTGGAATTGCCATTGGAAACGTTGCGTCTGGAAATACCTTCGTTGTTAGTTTCCAGACAACTGTGCAAACTTTGCCGCAGCCTCCACTGCTCACAGACATCGCAGCCGTTTCATTTACCAGCGGAACATTCACCGGTACTGCCTTTTCCGATCCTCTTATCGTGCCTGTATTCCAGCCGCTTATTGCACTTACCAAAACTTCCAGCACCCTTAACGCCTCTGTCGGTGATACACTGACCTACACGATCACAGCCGTGAATAGCGGTAATATTGCGGCAGCACTTACCATCAGCGATACCATCCCGGCTGGATCATCTTTCCTTGCCAACAGTGTCAGCATTGCCGGCAGTCCGCAGCCTGGGTTGTCCATCGAAACAGGCGTTCCGGTCGGATCTGTAATGCCAGGCGGAACGGTATCCGTAACTTTCCAAACGATTATTAATTCGCTGCCTAATCCACAGGTATTGACTGATCAGGCATCTGGATCATTCACGTTTCAACCCCCGGATGGAAGAACCATATCTGGATCAGCGGTATCCAATTCACTCAGCATCTCTGTATCCTCACCTAACGTCAGTATTGTAAAAGGGACGGCGGCTACCGACGCCATTGTCGGTGATATCATCACCTATACACTGGCTGTCTCCAACTACGGGATCAGTACAGCCAATAATATAGTGGTCTCGGACATGATTGCAGCGGGAAGCTCCTTTGTGAATGGCAGTGTTACTATAAACGGAACGGCCTCCCCTGATGGAAATCCCGGATTTGGTATCGCCATTGGCACGCTCACTCCTGGAGCTGTTGCAACCGTCACATTCCAGGTCCGAGTGGACTCCCTACCGACGCCACCGCAATTGTCCAATCAGGCCTCAGTCAGCTTTACCAGCGGCGTATTTACTGGCAGCTCAACATCCAATATCGTGACCATCCCAGTCTTCCAGCCGATCCTGACAGCAGTCAAAACAAGCAGTACCAACAATGCCACAATTGGAGACATCATCACTTACACGATCGTCGTATCCAACACCGGAAACATTGCAGCCTCCACCACTGTAACCGACAATATTCCAGACGGCTCTATATTCCTTCCCAACACGGTGTCGATTAACGGCATTGCTGCCCCAGGCGCAAGTCCAGTTACAGGTATTCCGACTCCAGCCATACCACCAGGACTATCGGCAACTGTTACCTTCCAGGTGCTGGTATCTTCCATTCCTGCAGCCGTACTGCTGGTAGATCAGGCTGAAGTAGATTATCGCTTCAATGCACCAGATGGCCGAGAGGCAGGAGGCTTCCATTTATCCAACATCGTTGAAGTTGCCGTTTCACCCCTAGACATCACTTTAAGTAAAAGTATAAGCTCACCTTTTGCCACTTCTGGGGATACTCTGACGTATGAACTCGTGATCTGCAACGAGGATTCGGATACCATACAAGACGCCCGCTTGCTGGACACCCTGCCAGAGGATATCGAGTTTGTTGCGGGTTCAGTTCAGATTAACGGAACAGCTATAACGGAAAGCGATCCTCGGAGCGGTATACCTTTGCCAACATTAGAAGCGAACACAAAGACCGTCATATCCTTTGAAGTCCGTATCGCAGCAACAGAGCAGCCGGGACCACGAACCAATCAGGCTCGCTTATTGATTACAAATGGAGAAGAAGCGAGTTCGATTCTGTCCAATATGGTAACAGTTGCCATACTCCAGCCTGTTCTGAAGCTGACGAAGATAGCCAACACAGAGAGTGTACAGCCAGGCCAAAGCATCACCTACACCATAGTTGCTGAAAATACCGGAAACATCGGCGCCTTTGGCTTGTTGACGGATTCCCTGCCATCGGAGCTGTCTTTTGTCCCCGGATCTGTTACGGTGAATGGAGCTCCTGGGTACGGTGTTAGTCCAGAGCAAAGCATTACTCTAGGTACAATTGCACCAGGAGAACAGACAACTGCCGTCTTCTCTGCTCTTGTCGTCCGTTCCTCCGAATCGGGTGCACTGGCAAATCAAGCTTCACTGGCTTACTCCTACCAACTGCCTGATGGGCGCAATATACATTTGGAAGCCGTTTCGCCTTCTGTCTCCGTTAAGGTGAACTCTGCTGCAGAAGATGCCTTAACAGCCGTGCTCAGCACGACAGTATCTGCTGTTGCTTTAGGTGATACAGTACCTTATCAGTTGGCCCTTGTTAACGACGGTGGGGCGGTCATTACCGATGTGGTTTTAGCGGATTATGTACCAGACGGAGCCATCATGAACCCGGACAGCCTGAGAATTGACGGTTCTCCACCTGCCTCCAGCAAGCCGGGCGAACCCTTATTTATCGGCAGCCTGCAGCCAGGGCAGGCAGTGAATATATCTTACACCGTGAACGTGCAGTCCCTGCCTGTCGGCGGCCGTCTAAATAATAACGTGCAGCTTCGCTATGCTGACAGCGATGGTGCGAGCGAGATCGTCAGCAACACCGTGACCGTAGCCGTTTTCGATCCACAGCTTGCTGTCAGCATCTCCACGGAAAATACGGGAGCCATGGCCGGGGAAGCCCTTACCTATACGATACAGCTAAATAACTTCGGCAACACAACTACGGAAGTTACTATGCAAAATTTCATTCCGACCGGAACTCTGTTCATTCCTGACAGCCTGCGGTTGAACGGTCAATCGCTGTTAGGAGCCAATCCAGCTGTTGGGGTCAGCCTTGGGTCTGTAGAGCCAGGACAGTCGTTGACACTGAATTATCAAGTGAGCGTGTCGGAGACACCTCCATCCGGCTACATTGTAAATCAGGCTACCTTTGCCTACTCGTTTACGTTACCTGAAGGAAGAGCCGTATCGGGAGCACTGACTACCAATACCGTTACTATTCCAGTCGTATACCCACTGCTCGAGTTAGTCAAAAAGGTGAATACCCCAGACGCCTCTGTAGGTGACACACTCACATTTACTATACAGATAACGAACAAAGGCGGTATCACGGCACAGCATCCGTTATTCACCGATCTGTTGCCGCAGGGACTGGTTTATGTACCTAACAGCTTGACGATCCAAGAGAAAGCACAGTCAGTCGCTAACCTTGGTGCAGGTATCACCCTCCCGGATATTGTACCAGGCGAGACTCTCAATCTTACGCTACAGGCGCTAATCCGCGAGGCACCTGCAGATGGAACTTTCAGCAACCTGGCCACCATCGAATACACCTCACGTCGTAGTGGGGGAGAGGCCATCCAGGAAAGCGCCCAATCCAACACCGTCGGCATGACCGTCATTGCTGCCGTCCCTAAGCTTACGCTTAGCTCCAGCGCTTTGCGTGTCGGGCAAGAGGACATCTTGTCCTTCACCGTTCAGGTGGAGAATACAGGAAACACTCCACTGGAAGAGCTACTGCTTACGGCTCCATTCGCAGCCGAGGATTTCCTTTTGTTACGAACCGTTTCCGTAAACTCTGTGCCGCTTCCGCATCCTAAGCTGCTCCAAGGTATTCCATTGGGGCGCCTTGATCCAAACCATCAAACTGTCATCGTCTTCTCCTTTGATATTGAAACCGCACTCCGTCCTTATCTGATCGCCCAGGCTATCCTGCGCTATCAATTCTGCTATCCTGACGGACGCTTAGAAAAACAATCCGCTTCCTCCAATACCATTTTTGTGGAGATGGCTGATTTCGACGGTTCTTTTGAGTAACTTGCTATTGCATAGAGTTGAGCTCCCTTACCCTTGTGTAAGGGACTCTTTTTATGTCAGTATATTGGGAAAGTCCTTATGTATTTAGAAAACATAAAAAAGCCCTGGAAAATATTCCAGGGCAGTTGCTAGCGTGTTATCCATTGCTAACCATCTTACCAATTATGTAGGTCGGCTATGCCGGGGATGATTATAATTTGGTTACGTTAGCGGCTTGTGGTCCACGTGCGCCTTCGACAATGTCGAACTCCACGTCTTGTCCTTCTTCAAGTGTTTTGAAGCCTTCTGTTTGAATTGCGGAAAAATGTACAAATACGTCGCCGCCTTCAGCCGTTTCGATGAAACCATAACCTTTTTCTGCGTTAAACCATTTTACTTTACCTTGCATGCACTAACATTCCCTTCGTCATCAAATGAAGTGAAGCTCTCGCCCACATTTCCGACTATACCACCCAAAGTTATCCATTGTCAATTGGAATTGATAATGTTTTCATACATTTATTTGCCATCAATATTCTTCTGCTAATACAGTTGAATATCGTTACAATGAATTCTTAATGATTGTATAGAGGTTATAATATATAATAACCCGCTTCCCTGTATGCTGAAACAGGTGAAACGGGTTAGGGAAAATATTTTTATTTTCGGCGATCCATCAAAATGGCATCAGAAGAATAGGCGGTTTCGTAGGCATTGCGCTGAACTTTGGCCATGTTACGCTGTTGAAGCCAGTCGGCTGCTTCTCCTTTTAAGAAATTCATTCTGCTTATGATGGGAGTGTCATTATCTATAAGATTTCTTATACGATCAATCTGCCCTACGTCTGCAGCACTTAGCTTAAGAAGATCTTCTAGTTCATTCACTAGCAACTGACGACTTTCAACAAATCTCACTATCTCTTCATAAGATGTTACATTCAGTCGATTCATTAAATCAGTAGTAAGGTTCTCCAGTTGACCGATAAGCTCATCCATGGTTGGCTCCTATCGCTGTATCCGCAGCACCCGCTGTCAACTTACTTACCTGTACCCAGGTTTCGCGTAATTCGGTGAGATATCCTAGAGCTTCATTGGCTGGATCTGCACTTTTTTTTATGTTGGCTTGAATTAAAAGATAATTCATATATTCGTAGAGAGCAAACAAGCTTTTAGAAATATCGTAGGAATGATCCAACGTCGACATTAGCTCACTAACGATGGTCTGTGCTTTACCAAGGTTTAGGTTAACCTTTTGGTAGTCCTTAGAATCTAAAGCAACCAGCCCCGCCTTAACAAAGCGAATGGCTCCATCATATAACATAACTACAAGTTGAGAAGGAGTAGAGGTCTGAACCGAAGACTGCCGATATTTTTCATAAGGAGATGTAATCAATCCGCTCACCCTTTACTATCTATTTTAACAAACCTGTCAGACTAGACGACTGGGATTGATATTTATTCATGGCTTCTTCCATGGCTGAGAATTGTTTGTAATAGCGTGTTTCCATATCACTTAGCCGGCTTTTCATGTCAGAAATTCGTTTATTGTAATCTGCAAGTTGCTTGCCCATAATACTTTCTGATTTAAATATACTATTTACATCAGAACTAAACTTAGATGTACCTGCCTTCTTAGCTAGTAAGTCCAATGTTCCGTTCAATTCGTCACTGATTTTATTATATATTCCTGTATTCGTACCATCAGCGCTACCCTGAAAAATATTCATGACTTTTTGAGGGTCTCTCTGTAAAGCAACCTTAAGCTTCTCCTCGTCAATATATACCTTTCCATTTTCATAGTATTGTCCCGTTGTAATTCCTATTGCACTTAGATCACCGAGACTTCCTGTAATCACTGAACGCATCGAGGAGACTGCTGAAGATAGGATATTGTCGTTTTTGAGAAGACCACT
Organism: Paenibacillus sp. 1-18; assembly: GCF_000520755.1. Lineage (NCBI taxonomy): Bacteria > Bacillati > Bacillota > Bacilli > Caryophanales > Paenibacillaceae > Paenibacillus > Paenibacillus sp. 1-18. The sequence continues at coordinate 16,560 of NZ_ASSB01000086.1, read as the reverse complement.
TTTAGCCTTTTGTTCCCAAAGTGTAATATCATTCTCTTTCATATCTTTCTTTTGTTCATCTGTAAGTGGCTGATAATCACGGTATTTTTCCTCTTTGACTTTCGAACTAAAGGTATTGAGTAAGTCATTGTAATTTTGAACAAAATTTTTGATCGTATCTAGCGCTTTAGCTGGATCTGTTTGAGTTTGAACTTTCGCAAGATCTGTAGATGTGTTCGTTGATAAAAGGGTGAGCGTGATACCATTGACAGTAAGAGAATTGTTATTAGTGGTAAATTCCTTAAAACTTGAACCACCGTCCGTACTAATTTTTACTGTTCCTGCTGTAGCGTTTTGTATTGTACCCATGCCCAATAATGTTTTCAAAGTACCTGAACCATCTGTAAGATTCGTTCCATAATCTTTTGAGGTGATGGAAAATTTACCGGATACTTCATCAAAACTCGCATTAACCTTCATATCGGCATCCGTACTAATTGTATTAATAACATTAGCTATAGTTTTGTCGCTAGAAAAGGTTAAAGATTTCCCATTAATGGTGACTGTATAATCTGCAGCACCTGTACTGGTGGATAGATCTCCAATTTTTGTTGTTAGCGTAGCATCTGCACTAGAGCTAGTCGATAACTTACTTCCACTTGTCATATTCGACTTTTGCGCGAGACTTGTAACTTGTACAGCCATCGCCGCACCGCTCGCATTAGCACTTGCGTCTGCTTTGATTGCGGTCGTATTTCCCGATACAACCGCCTGTTGTGTATTCATCGCTGATGATAACTTAAACTCCGAAAGCTTAGTTCTGAAATCAACAATTTTGCTGTTTAACTCTCTATAACTGTCCCGTGTCCATTCCAAGATTTGTTTCTGTTGATTCAACTTGTTTAATGGAGCTTTTTGAGCAGTCATTAAACTTGTAACCATGCTATCGATATCCATTCCGGAAAATCCATTAATACGCATTATATAATTACCTCCTTACGCTTTTTGGTCTACTAGGATTCCTGCTATTTCCATCATCTTAGCTACTAGGTCTAATGTTTTTTCAGGAGGAATCTCCCGGATCAGTTCACCTGTATCCTTATTGAGAACTTTAACCAAAATCTGATGCGTCTTTTCGTGTACACTCATTTCCAAGGTTGTTGCAGGGCCCTGGAGAGCCTTGACGGCTCGATCTATCGCCTTAATAAGCTGTTCGTCCCCAAGTGACACTGACAGCCCTTGTTTTTCATACTTTGTTAATTCAGAATCGGTCTTAATAGTTTGTATTATCGTACCACTATTAGTATTGTGAGAACCAGTGTACTCACTCTTTAAATCACCACCTTTCACTCCATCCACTGTGGTACTTGTCGAAACTGAGAACTGCAGATTCATCTGACAACCTCCGATACATGTTTTATAATATATATCGGCTAGACAGCCAATGAACTGAATAGAGTATAAATTTGCGGATTATAAATTTCGATCCCAAAGATGGTAAGCAGTTATCTGCATAACTCTTTATCAATCATTCTGGATAACTTATCCCTGCCATTAATGTTTAGGTGAGAAGCATCATAAAAATCCTTCTCTTCAAAATTACGACTCCTAAAGTAGTCTAGTAGCTTAAAATCATATTCTTCCTTCATCTCTCTAATAATCGAATGAAATTCTCGTTCTAGCATAGGGGAAAACGCGTCACTATAACATTTTGCTACAGGACATACAACAAATACAGGCGTGATATTATTCTTTCGCAGCATATTAAGATACTGTTTAAGTATTGCTTTATTCTCTTCCACAGTTTTTGGATAATTTTTGTTGCTGTCTTTTTCTGCTAAAACAGTAGCATGGAGTTTATCATCACTAGACATTTCTCGACTTCTAAGAATAGTATTTTCTTTTTCTTTGCTTTCTTTAAAAGCCTCGAAAACTTTTATTGTTAAATCATCTAGCAATAACTTCTTACTAAGAGTTTCAAACTGATCATAGTCTTGTTGAGCTTTCTTCTCTTCATGATAGTTATGCATTGTTTGAAAGATCGGATAATACATGCGTGAACGTTCTTTATAGATACTTAAAGATAGGTCAAAATGAAAACTATAATAACTAAGCCCAATAATAAAATTGCTTATTGTTTTATTAGGGTTAAAGTAATTAAGTATCCACTCCGCAATCTTATAATCATAAAAAAGATCTTGACTGGATAAAGCCATATTTTTATAGTTCCCGCCCAATAACTCTGTATTAATTCCCACCTCATGATATGAAATACCTGTAACTATACCAGTTATGTCATTCTGGTTCTCAGTTATGCTGTTAATATTCTTATGATACTCATATAGATAATAATTATTTAAGGCACCCACCAAATCAATAATTTTGCTGGCGTCGAGCGAACTAAGTAAGCTGTTTGCTTCAAGCTTAACAATATAATCATATTCAAAAGACTTGATCTCATTATGACCAATGATTTTAGTATTTCTTATAAATCTCCCAGCATATTGTCCACTAGAATCGACGATTGCCTCAACTGTGCATTTATTTGGATCAGTAAGAAGATAAGCAAACTCTGTTAAAGTGTTAACTCCAAAAATTATCACTTTATACTTCCTGCTCACACTCCAACCCTGACCTTTATTATCTGTTTGTAACAAAGAGGCTTCCAGAGAAGACTCTTTATTCTCTATATTTAACTTGGAACAGAGTTCACCAACCAATTCATTTAGATTTCCTATATAATCTGGATAGAAATATGAATTATCTATTGTAAGAAAATATTCACAAATAGCAGCCGCTCTATCTCTAGCTCCTAGTCCATAAAGCACTCTAGAAAGCAAGTACCAAAGCTCCATGTTCATCTTGTGAATTTCCAAAGTAGATGTTAGAAGCTCAAATGCATTTGAGTACATTTCCAACTCAATGTAACATAAAGTAATCCAACGTATGCACACTGGATATTCTATCGATTCTTTACTAGTGACAGACAAAACATCTTTTAGAAACCTCAATACTTCCACATACTTTTTATGCTCAAATAAGGCCGCCACTGTTTTGTACTTAGAATTTGTTAAATTAGGATTTTTACTTTTAATTAATATTTTTTCAGGAAACCCCTTCTCTAGATAGTCCCTTCTTTTATAGAATAACTCCCAAGAAACATTACTTATTCCTTGAACGGTTGAATATTCTACAGGTCTCCAAATCTCGCTTGCTTTCGTAGTGCCTAGAAGGTGGTTAATATAAAGTAATTCCTCATTAGAAAGTTGATCCTTATCTTCACAAATTATATCCCATTCATTGTTTGCTTGGATTTGCACCCCATGAGCAGATACACTTTTATAAAAATATAATAATTCGGATAAAATTGTATCCCAGCTAAATGAATTTGCAGTATCGATACCATTTTTTTTCAACTTTCTATATAATTCCTCATCATTTAACAAACGTATAACCTGATCGGTAATTCCCTGTATATCACGAACATTAGTCACCAAGCTATTATGCTCGTTAACCGCGTATTCCATAACGCCATTACTATCAGTTACTACTACTGGGGTACCACAAGCCATGGCCTCTAACGGTGGAAGGGAAAAAGACTCATAGTGCGATCCTGATACATAAACATAAGCATCTCGATAGAGTTCCGCAATTTTGGTTTGCGGAGGATTAATATATACTTGTCCATAAGGCTGTAGTGGCTCATTCGGAGTTATCCAAACAAATTCAAGATCATAACCTCTATCAACGATATTTTTATGCACCTGCTTTAATTCATCAATACCTTTAAACTCTACCCTATCACTACCAACGACAATCATTTTTCTAGTTCCCAAAGAGTTAGAGGACTTCTCATAAAATACATTTCTATTGAGAGCATTGTGAAATACCTTTGGTCTACGTTTGAACTTACTCTCTATAATCCATGAAACACGCTCTGATACTGTTGTTATATATGCAGGCAGCGCAAAGAGATGATTTAAGGTGATTGACAATTCTTCACTCACATCCGTGAATAAGTGAAAATCTCCCTGCTCAAAATAAACAACTGGTGCAATACCTGCATCGACACAGACATTAATTTGATCCCAATAAGTTGCGACTATAACGTCACAATCAGGTATAAACTGAGCTATATTAACTTGAAAGGGTATCTTAATATAATTTACATCAATAGGAAACCAATCAGGTTTTGGGAAATGAGAAATAATGGAGACCTGGGTTCCTAGCTTTTTCAGTCCATTTGCATGTTCAAGTATTATCTTATTCCCCCCGCAAACATTAACGTGTCCTATCACATAAACAATATGAATGGTTTGTTTAGGCTCTTTAGGGACAAGTCTTTGAGTCTCAGCATATGCGAGGCGCTCCATTCTTGTCCTATATTCTTCAGATCTAGCCTCACTAATAATTTGACTTAGCATTAGCTGAACTCCTCTCAAGTGTAAAACTAAAATTTTAGCAAAACCTTAAGGATTTACCCAATCTGAGAATCTAAATTTCTTTTTAATTTCTGCTTTAATCACTCCCATGCCTTCAGAGTCATCAAGTGCCTCGTACAAGTTAAAACATCTTTCATACGACGAATATTCGGGTTTCAATTCCAATAGCCTGGAATAGAATAATTGCGCATCCTGTAAGTAGCCAGATTTAAGACAAACATCGCCCAGTAAACGCACTAACAATGAGTTTCTAGGTTGTCTTTCAAAGCATTTAGAAAGCACATCTATCGCTATTTCATTGAAGCCATAATTCACTAAAACTTCGCCCATTCTAATATTTATGTTAACATCTGACTTGAGGATCATTGTCGATACTTTTTCAAAAACGTCAAATTCCTGTAAGCTTATTAAATGGGTTATTACTTTCATAATAATTTCTTCTGTTCTAGTAGTTATCACAGGTTTCTTATCATTCTCGCCATCCATTAAGAAAGTGTATAAGGTTTTTTGCTCTTTATTACTAAGATTAAGAAGCGGTTGAATTAATTGAAATAGAGTCTGATCATTTAGTATAGTAGCAAGCACAAGCACGTCTAATGCGTTCTCTTCACCAACTGATATTTGCTCCCAACAGTGCTTAGATTCTTCATATTTTTTATCAAACAGCAGGGCAACTGCTCTGATCTTATCTTCAACTGTCAAATTGTAACTATTTAAATATTCATTAAGAAGTGGATGACGCAAAGAATACATAGACTCCATGAGCCAGCGTAATTCTTCTACATTCGATATATTATAAATATTGTTTATATTTTGCTTTACGTCCTCGAAAGGAATATTGCCTTTCAAAATGATCTCAAAGTAATGATTCAGACCAGGTACAAACAGCTTTTTTTCTTGAATCACTTTAATGATCTCGTCATAACTTTTTGCCAGCTCACCTTTTTTATAATAAAGCAGGGATAGATAATAGTGAGCTCCGTAACCCCCAGCTCCCTCAGTGACAGTTATTCCTTTATCACCCATGATTATGCATTTTCGAAATGTAAGCTCAGCATCTCTAAAATAACCAGCTTCGAAATAAATTTTACCTTGTGCATAACGCAAATCCACTGTATTTGGAAATATCTCAACTGCATCTTCTAAAACTCTCAAACCTTCCTCATGTTTGCCCAAATAACTCAGGCATGTTGCTATTTTAGTTAAAAGTTCTGGAGTATAAGATTTATCCTTACTGAGTGGGTATGATCTTTGATAGTACTCTATCGCTTTTTTATAGTTGCCCAAGGAGTAATATACATTCCCTGTGTTAAACAAATTGTAGCCATTTGGATTTTCAGCGACTTCTTTTAACATAATAGGCAGATTTCTGGATAGCTTATCTTTTTCCGCCAAAGTTTCATTCATATAACCGGTATGGAGAATAACAAAGTCCGCCATTTCATTTGAATACTCATAATTCTCGTTCATAGTATCTAAATGCTCGTGCAGACGATTTATATATTTTAACTGTGGTTTATTTACAAACAATCGAATTGCAGTATGTGTATGAGCCCAACCAAAAGATAGCAAATTTCTAATTCTTATTAGGTAATAATCCTTACCTGACCCGACAACTGTCTTTAAGTCCGCATCCGACTCCAAATACTCATCTGCATCCAGTACTAGAATGTAATCAGATTCGGCATATTCTAATGAACGATTACGGGCTGCTGCGAAATCATCGGCCCATTGGTAAGAATAAACTTTCTTTGTATATTTCCTTGCAATTTCCATCGTTGAATCTGTTGAGCCAGTATCTATTATGATAATTTCATCAACTTTATTTTCAACACTGCTTAAACATCTATCTAACACTTTCTCTTCATTTTTCACGATCATGCACAAAGAAATAGTTTTGTTCATGGTAAAACTCCTTTTTTAGTAAGTACGTTATACAACTTTTATCGGCTGTTTCTTAAGTCTTCATTAGCTTTGAAAAAGGAGTTCTCACTAACAAAAAAAGGAATCCCATAATTGGGATTCCTCTTTGACACCAGTAAAAATTAACGAAGCAATTGCAGAACACCTTGAGGCTGTTGATTAGCTTGAGCCAACATAGCTTGAGCAGCTTGTGCAAGAATGTTGTTCTTCGTTTGGTTCATCATTTCTTTCGCCATATCTACGTCACGAATACGGGATTCAGCTGCAGACAGGTTTTCGGAAGAAGTGTTCAGGTTGTTGATTGTGTGTTCCAGACGGTTTTGGTTCGCACCCAGTTTCGCACGCTCACCAGAAACTGTTTCGATTGCAGCGTTGATTGTGGAGATAGCTGTGTCGGCTGCACTTTGAGTAGAGATATCGATACCGCTTGTGGCAGATTGTGCAACACCCAAAGTACTAGCATCCATAGAACCAATGGACAAGCTAATGTTTTGACCTGTGTTAGCACCAATGTGGAATACTACACCGGAAGCAGAACCATCCAACAATTTCTTAGTGTTGAATTCAGTAGTGCTGGAGATTCTTGTGATCTCTTTGGAGAGTTCATCAACTTCTTTTTGAAGAGCACCACGGTCTACAGTAGTGTTAGTATCGTTAGCGGATTGAACAGACAATTCGCGCATACGCTGAAGGATGCTGTGAGTTTCGTTCAATGCACCCTCAGCTGTTTGGATCAAGGAGATACCATCTTGAGCGTTCTTGGAAGCCATATCCAAACCACGGATTTGACCGCGCATTTTCTCGGAAATTGCCAGACCTGCAGCGTCATCACCAGCGCGGTTGATACGCAGACCAGAAGACAGTTTCTCGATAGCTTTGTTAGTGTTGCCTGTGTTGACAGCCAGTTGACGATGAGTGTTCATCGCAGCGATATTGTGATTGATAATCATTTTAAATTTCCTCCCTGAAGGTAAATGTCCCACATCCATGTGGTTTATTGTTGTTAAAGCTATCCGTTGAAGTCGGCCGCCCCTCCGCAATAGCTTGTACTATATATATCGACAATCTCGTCGATCTTTTAATAGCATTTTAGAATTTTTTTTATTTTTCGTTATTTTTATTTATCATCTTGCGTAGAGCGTCCAAATTTAACTGCGTATGGGCCGTAGATTCACGATTGGACTCTTGAATAGATAAATAGATTTCCTTGCGAAGGATGTCCATCTGCTTGGGTGCTGAAATCCCTATACGAACGGTATCGCCCTCTACTCCGAGTACCGTGACCTCAATATGATCCTGAATGATAATGGACTCGCCTTTCTTACGCGAAAGTACCAGCATGATTATTCACCTTCCTTTGAACGGACGGTTTCGTCTTTCTTAACGGGTTGCAATGAATGTCTGGCCTGATATGTGGTCTGATGCAAAACAACCTGCTTGGCTTGCCTGTTATCTGGATTGAACACCAAAGGTGCCAATAAATTGATCGTTGAGTTTTCTACCTGCTCATGTAATGTTAGTATGCTGCGAACGACTAAATTAGATTCAATCTCCAGTTCTTCCGCTTCGCTGTCCGGGAGCTCGAACTCGTATTCAGGATAAAAGATAAAAGGATCCACTAAGACAAAAGAAAGTTCCTTCTGCTGAAGAGACTGGAGATAGTAAAAGGGGGCTTCGTCTTGATCAAGCAACACAAATTCAGTCGTCTCTTCAAATCCCGGAATTCCTTTTTCAAAACGATATATTTCTTTTTCATCAACTTCGATGTCACCCCAAATAAATGTCGAGATAATCACAGATATTCCTCCAATATTTAATCAGATATATACACTTCACTACAAAAAAAAGGCTATAGACGGCTTAAACATCTCCTCTATAACCTTAACTTATTTCACATCGTAACATCAATTTCTGGCGGAATATAGGCCACCGATGGATACTGCTGCATATAAATCTCCAGTTTTCCTGGAGTATACTCAATCTCGGGACGATTAACGGTCACATGCATTTCCGATACAGCAGGTGTATATGTAATATCAGGTGCACGCGTTTCAATATGAATATCCACATTATCCATGGATGCAGCCTCTCTAAATTCAGGAAGAACATGTGTTTCTGTATCCGTTCCAAAGACATTGGCTACAGTATTCCCTGGAATATGAATCGCTGCCATCCGGTTGCCTTGCTCCACCCTATGGGCAATTGCTTGTAATAAAATTTGCGGCAACCCTGAATAAATTCGATTATTCATCTCAAGGTAATTACCCCCGTTATATGCAGAGTAGGCCGCGCTTTGATCTATCGTAAGCTGTGGCTTGTACTGGCGGATTTCCAGTTGAGCACGTCGTGTCGTTAATTCCATATCAGCCGAAGGCTGCCGAATCGAATACTGCCCAGGGTCTGCATCAATATGCAGGATAGCCGGAGTTTGCCGGATTTGAAGCATCGGAATGATGGCCACTATATCCCCTCCTTAACCTACCTTAAGAAATCCATTAATGATGGAGATATTATTTTCGCTCCCGCTGACAAGGAAGCATTATATATATTCTCTTGAATTTTGGAGTTCATTAAAAGCTCGGCGTAATCCGCATCTTCCGTCTTAGACTGCAAGTCCGTTAAGTTCACTTCCAGATCCTTCAAACGACTTTGCATTAGCTCAACACGGTTGGATTTAGCACCCATTTCCGACCGGACTTTCAGCATTTTACCCACCCGTGTATCAATATTAGCTAATTGATCCCCGCTTGCTTTAATGTTACCACTTGCCAAGGCTGCAGATAACTGATTAAAAATAGTAAATAAATTATCGGCATCCGCACTTGTTCCTACGACTTCATTACCGGTTACATTAATGGGCAAAGCAACATTTTCACCCACTATAAAATTAACATTTCCTGTATCCGTAACAATGGACGCTGCTCCAGATGTATCATGCGTATTATCAGCATTCAAAGGAAGATCGTATGGTTTCTTGTCATAGGTTTGACCATTAAATATATATTTACCGTTCAGTTGGCTGTTCACAACATCAATCATTTGTTCCTTAAGCTGACCGATTTCTTTGTTAATGCTGTCCAGCGCAGATTGTGGATTAGTTCCCGTAGAGGCTTGTACTGTAAGTTCACGTACTCTTTGCATAATTTGGCCTGCCTGATCCATGACCGTATCATTAAAATCAAGCCAAGACACTGCGCTGTCCACATTCCGTTGGTATTGTTCATTTGAAGACAATTCAGATCTGTACCTTAAGGAATACGTAATTCCTACAGGATCATCAGAGGGCTTGTTCAGCTTACGTCCGGTCGACATCTGGTTCTGCGTATTATTCATACGCTCCGAATTTCGATTTAAATTCAGCAAAAGCTGTGAGCTTAGCATATTGTTAGTAACTCGCATAATTATATCCCTCCGTAATTAAATACCCTTGTATAAAAACATAAGATATTTAATCCTCATTCTTATCTTCCCACTACACCTGTGGAGTTAATTAATTTATCCAATAATTGATCGAATGTGGTCATAAACCGAGCAGCGGCGCTGTAGGCATGCTGAAACTTGATCATATTGGACATTTCTTCATCCAGTGAAACACCACTCACGGATTGGCGCATAGTTTCTACCTGAGATACGAGGGCTGTCGAGTTTTGTGTCTGTCTTGTCGCCTCTTGAGCCTCTATACCCAACTGACCAACCATAGAACTGAAAAAGCTATCAATAGTAGCCGTATTCCCCGTAGAAACAGAAGTGAAACTGTTTAATTTTAAATTGGCCATCAGGGATGCCAATGTATTATTACCTTTAACCAATTCTTCAGTAGGAGCAGTACCTGTTACACGAAGGGATGCTGCAATGGCGTTAGGATTATCTCCTATAACGGTATTTAACGTGATGTTGCCTGCCGTTATCGTCCCGCCATTATTTGAAGCTACAAAAAAAGGTTTACCTGCAACCATGTTACCGTTAGTATCTTTGCCCTCTTGCGTATAACCCAGTTGATGCAGACCATTAAGACCTTTAACCGTAACTGTTAAATCCGATTGAAGTGTGCGGTTGGTCCCTGTATAAGTCACTCCGTTCAGTACAGTGCCTTCTGGTAATACCGAGCCTTTAGGCAGCGTTACAGAAATATCACCGGTCGCCAATGTGTTGGCGAGGTTATCCAGTTGGGCAGTATAATCTGCTACAAATTGATCTCTGGAGATGATCATTCCATGTACTTCGCCACCTTGCAAATCATTGGAAGCAAAAGCAGCTTGCAATAACGCACCGTTAATTCCAGTCGTCGGTGTAAATCCGGTTACTAGCGCTTGGCCCCCCATATTTACATTGTAGCCCTGAGCCGTATCAGTCACCGTCACATTCACGATTTTTGAAATTTTATCAACGATCAAATCACGCTGGTCACGTAAATCGTTAGCGTTATCCCCCAAGCCTTCAATTTTAGTAATTGATTGGTTCAGATCCGCTATGGAGTTTACATAGCTTTGCAGCTCACTAGCCTTAGCCTCCACATTTGAGGTTAAATCTGCAGATAAATTGCTTAACTGTTTACTCATATGATTCATTGCTTCTGTCAAAGCAAGCGCATTTTCTTTAACAATAGTACGTGCAGTTACACTTTCCGGGTCTTTGCTTAAATCAGACCAAGATTTATAAAAGTTGTCTAACACTTTTCGAATCCCTGTGTCGGACGGCTCATTCATAATCTGTTGTAGCTTATCAAGTGTATTACTTCGAATCGTCCAACTGCCCAGCTCAGTATTTTCTCCGCGATACTGACTGTCCAAGAACTTTTCACGAATGCGTTCAATAGCATCAAATTCAACACCTGTTCCCAACTGACCAGGCACATTAGAACGGTTAATACCATAAGCCTCCATCGGTATAGAAGCTCTCATCTTAACCGTTTGTCGTGTATAGCCTTCTGTATTGGCATTAGCTATGTTGTGTCCTGTTGTATTTAAAGCTGCAGTTTGTGTAAAAAGGCTTCTTTTAGCTGTTTCTATGGAATGAAATGTGGATGGCACTCTGTTTTCCTCCTCGGATCAAGCCTTAGTGTCGAGCAATCCAGGTCGTGCGAGTTGATTACTTTTCTGATCTGGATGCATATAAGTCATCTCCTGATTAGGACGACCTACAAGAAGATCTAGCGAGTAGTCAATAAACACCAGCGATTGCTCAATGAGCTTTTGATTGATTGCATTAACTTCCTTTAATTCTGAAAGGGTGTGGGATAAGCGGCTCTGCACACTCAGAAGTTTGTTCTTATCTTCAGGATCAAAGACAAGACGTGCCAGCTCGGTTATAGTCAAATTTAGCTGAGACTTAATACCACGTTCACGAAGAAGCTCATACGAGACCTCCATACGAGCTTCCTCCAGCTCCTCCACCTGTTTGAGAAGCCTGGACTCCTGCTTCAAATGCTGAACCAGGCTGTTTATATCATTTTCCATGACAATCTTTTTTTTGCTTTTCGCCAGTTCCAACAAGATAAGATGCTTTTGATCTAGCTGCTCCAGCACATCAATCAGGCGCACTAAAGGCATATTTTACTTCACCTAGCTTTCGGAAGACTGCTTGAAGTAAGGCAACAGCTTCTCTGCAATTTTGTCTGCATCTACACGATAGGTTCCAGAAGCCACTTGCTGCTTAAGCTCCTGAATTTTTTTAACTCGATCTGTATCGCTGCTCCGGTTCAGCATTTCCATTGCTTCCGGGGAGATGGATACCTCATCCTTGCGACGAGATTTCTTTTGCTCCTCTTGGCGCCCTGTTTCAATATTTCGCTGATATGGATTAATCGCTCCGATGCGGTTGGTCTCGTTAATTTTCATAACTTCCACCTTCCTTAGTTATTTGATATGGTCAGAATGTATCAGACGACATAGCGTCGAACATGGTTCGTATTATGCCTTACTTCTTATTTGTGCATGGTTGCTAAAAATAAAAAAACCGATAAGCTCTATAAAGATTATCGGCGGTATTTGAAACTTTTTGAATAGCTAAATACGTTTTTAATTCCCCTGTACTAGTTTCCACGAAGTTTATCAATTGCGCTGTAGGTACCTTTGCCCATATTGTTAATTTGATCCTGATTACTACTTTCACGCGCAGCCTGATGCAGGTCTTTGGTCAGTCTTGTTCGACAAGAATCGCACATGTGTCCATCACGAATCGGTATTCCGCACACTTCGCAAGGATACGTCATATTGGGTGCATTAGCAATGGAAATACGCCCCTCACGTATAAAGGTCGTGATTTGCTTAACGGATACCCCAGTCGCCTCTGAAAGCTCATGCATATGAATCCCTTTATTTTCACGTATATGTTTGACACAAAGCTCATATTCAAGCTCAATATCTTTGATACAATTCTGACAGAGCCCTCTGACATTCATAATAAACAGCTTTCCACAGCGAGGACAGTTATCCAAATTCATCCTCTGCAGCGCCCCTTTCCAATTTCCGATCTCTAATTACTTTTATCCTTACATTACCTTATACTGAAGAGCCTCGTCTAGCAAATATTTCAAAAAAAGATTCTCAGATTTTACACAACTACACATTTTGTACGTTATCATAGTAAAAGTATAAACGATACTGCTATCCATCAGCAAAATCCCCTCTACATCGGTATGTATCGTTATTCAAATGACATACAAATTAAGGAAGCCAACAAGTCCTTACATCTTAGCCTATGGCATGTATTTATTTATCGTCAAACAATGCGACTTATTTGAGATAAAAAATAAAATAAGCGCCATTCCAGTAATTTTCGGGAATAGCGCTTCATTATAATTAATATAGCTATATATGAATATGATCAAACGAGAAGTGCAGGTCAAGCTGAGGGAAAAACCGGGCGAAACAATCCTCAGAAGAATTCATGTTCACCTGTGCCCCAAATACTATCAAGCAAATGCAGTAAATCCGGGGGATCGGCGCCCATAGAATGCTCCGCACATGGAGTGTGGGGATTCATAAATCTCATGCAACTATCATCATCTTATTCATAAACTATCTGAAATCATGATAGATGTATCATTGGAAATTTGCAGCCCAAAAAAACAAACAATTATTCAAAAAAGCATTGTTTTAATAGAGCCCTTCCCGTATACTATAGTCAAACGCTGGGTTTAATAAATAATTATTATTATGCATTCATAATAATAATTATTTATTTGTGTTTGTTTGTGGTACTTGCAGTTCTTGACCCACTTTAATCAGGTTGTTGATTTTAACCAGTTCTTCAACAGTTACGCCATATTTTTTTGCAATAGAAGCCAGTGTATCACCATCTTGGACATTTACTGTGATTGTGTTTACGGCAGCTGGTGTTTCAGTTGTAGTTGTTGCTGATTTTGTTGTTGTTGCTTGATTGTTGTCAGTAGCCGGTTGAGCTGGTGTTTTAGTTGTTGTATCTTCAGTAGTTCCAGTTCCGTAAACATTTGCTTCAAATGCTTTTTGTGCTGCTTCTTGTTGTTCTCTAATTATTTGATCTTCCAGTTGTTGTTTTTCGTCATCAGAGTTGGATTTTGCCATTACTTGACCTGTTGCAAGTGGGCTAAGCAAAGAAACTGCACCTAAACTTACTGCCAGCATACTAGATACTGCTACTTTTTTCATTACGTTTTTCATTATTTTTCTCTCCTCTTTTTAGCTTTAAATTTTAATTAACTGCTTTACTACTGAGCGAGACACTCCCAAAGTCCGCTCTTTTGTCATTAGCTAATCACTTATTACCAATCATGTTAGCTATCAACAGATAGAAATTGTACTCCTCTTTTCCAAAAAAATCAACCTCTAAATTGAAATGTTCTAAATTCATCCCTCACTTCCTTACTCCCTTACTCCCTTACTCCCTTACTTTTTGTTTGTGTCTATATTTTTATTATATATCTCTTTCTAGCTCGTTGTCAAATTCTGCTGATTACGCGCTGTAAAAGAACTCTACTCTATCAATTAAGCAATTTTCGAAGCAATTTCAAGGTTTATTTCATAGTTACAAACAATCCTCTCATAACAAATACAGAAAATTTAGACTTATGATCTTGCTAAAGTCAGGCAAAAAATAGCCAAATGTACTCCTTGCTCTGCTGCCTTTTCACCTAAAACACGCGCACACGCCTGCAAGGTGCTACCTGTTGTATAAATATCGTCTACAAGCAAAACAGTAGCAGACTGTATCCTGTCCGATGTGTATCGAGAATCAGCTTTTAAAACAAGAGACTTCAACAATTCCGCCATATCAGGGATAACAGCAAAGGCATTATCCATTGTGCTTATGCGATCCTTTTTTGTTTTAAAGCTCTGTTTGCCAGTATCTTGTGGTCGAGCAAGTAAAGGTACGAAAGGAAGCTTATTCCGCTTCGCAATCTCTTCAGCCAGAACTTGAGCCTGATTGAAGCCCCGCTCTGTCAGCCTCGTCTCACTTACCGGAACACAGGTCACAATGTCTACACTCCACAAAGATCGGTTGAGAACAGAATGGACATCGCCTGCAAACTCATGTCTCATCGCCCGATAGGCTCGGTTCATTATCTCACCCAGCGCAGAAGCATACTTTTCATTCCCACGATATTTGAACTGTCCAATCCATTCTCTCATCATCGGTGTATAGCTGGTTGCACTCCGATTACACACATAGTAACGTACCGATCGGACAGGCCTTACGCAATCCGGGCAAAATGTCGGACGTCCACAATGAACGCACCGAATTTTGTAAATCCAAGGGATTTGAACCGAACAAGTAGTACAAATCCCTGCATACTCGGAAAAACGCCCTGTGAGAGTGCCGCAAGCGATACATGCCTGGGACTGACGATGGAGTAGCCAATTCATAAAAAAACGGGTTCTTGAAATTATCCCCATACCAGAATGCACCTTTCTTGGTAGTTTACGTACCGACATAGCTTCAGGTTTCATATTTCTAAAAAAACTTTTTTTATTTAATGCATTTAATGCTTGATCTCCTTCAGATAACCTTTTTTCTGTGCTAGTGTATTCATGCGTTGAATCTGTCTGATTGCCCTCTTTTGACCACGAGTCCATTGGGGAGATGTGAAAATAACACCTCCGCACGGGTCATCCTTGGACCTTCCCGCGCGACCAGCCATTTGGACGAGAGAGGCCTCATCAAAAAGATGGCTATCCGCGTCCAGTATGTACACATCGCTGCGCGGAACAGTCACTCCCCGCTCCAAAATAGTAGTTGTGACCAACACACGTATTTCAGTGGCTCGAAATAAACGCACTTTAACAGTTCGTTCTTCATCCTGTGATGAGGTACCGGCAATGGCTACATCGGGTACGTGTTTAATCAGCAGTCTCACCAGACCCTGAATATGGGAAATTCGTGTCACAAACAGAAAGACCTGTGCTCCTCGCTGTATAGATACGCGCAGGCGTTGAGTAAAGGCCGCGGGAAGCTGACCTTTTTGCAACCAATGTTTCACGGGAGCAGTCCCTAAGCGAAATGGGACAGGTAAGGGATGACGATGAAAGCGAACAGGAACCTTGGCATGTGGTAGTCGGCCGCGTACTACCTCTCTCTGCAGCGCATGTGGTGGCGTAGCAGACAAATAGATAAACTTGCCCTCCGGCTTACATACAGCTTGTGCAGCAAAGGCGAGCATAGGATCATTGTGATAAGGAAACGCGTCAATTTCGTCAATCACTACCAGATCAAAGGCGTGACGATAACGCAATAGCTGGTGTGTCGTTGCCAGTGTCAGCTGCCCTCTTTGCCAGCGTTCTGCGCTCCCCCCATAAAGCGTTACCATGGTAGCCTGGGGAAAAGCAACCTCCAAGCGAGGTGCCAACTCCAGTACCACATCCCGGCGCGGTGTTGCTACAAGCGCTGTCCCTCCGCGTTCCAACACATGCTGCAAAAGCGGAAACATCATTTCCGTCTTGCCTGCGCCAGTCACGGCCCAGAGCAAAAAACGCTCTGCCGCAGGATCGGGTATTTGCCGATCAGCGCTTCCCCCCGCAAGCTTCCCAGATTTGAGTGAAGACCGCCCGCTGCGGGCAAGAGTGCTGCCATGCGTAGCAGCAGCGTCCGTCCCCCGGCTCGCAACCCTGTCGCGCCGGAACAATTCGCGCGCTCGTAGCCAACGGCTCTCCAGGCGAGAGCGTCGCCGCACTTCCGCGGGTGGTGCGGCCAAAAAGTGCAGTGCAGCTTCGGCGGCGGCACGTTGCGCAGGGCTCAGCCC
>NZ_ASSB01000085.1:0-11812 GCF_000520755.1 Paenibacillus sp. 1-18 | reverse complement strand
GAGTTAGTGTCCAAACTTAGGGGGTTAATCCGATATGTATATGTTAAGTTTTTTCGATGCTTACTAATTTATCGGTTACGGTGCACTTCCTCGAAACGGTATCTATGATTTTGGGGGTGGGAAGCTGTAGTTTGCTGGCAGGCTTAATTTCCTCCAATATCTCAACTGTACTGACTCTCATTAAAACGAATTTAGAGGGGGTTGGATGCTACTCAACGTGTACCGATAATTGATCTAATCCTCGTTGTTGGTAGCTGGTCCAGATCTTTCGCCTTCATTTCTTTTATCTTTTGGTCAAATAAAGATTTTGTAATTGTTTTATTTGAGCTAGATTCAAGACTGCTAACGTTTTTCCATTACCACTGAGATCTACTACACGCTCTTTTTCTCCTCCTTCAATAAGTAGAGCATTGAGTCCATACCTTTCATCATCAATAAGCTTTACCTTGGATCGTCAACAGAAAACTGGACAACAATTATGAGGAGATTTTTCTAGCTCCACCGGCGTGAGGTATCCCAGAGTCCCGAGAATACGATAGCGGTTAAACCAGTTCACGTAGTCCCAAGGTTCCCGTTCTAGTTGCTCTGCGCTTTGGAAATGGACTTGGTTTGCAAACTCTGCTTTAAATACTTTAAACATGGCTTCCGCTACAGCCTTGTCATAGGGACAGCCCTTCATGCTCAGAGACCGCTGGATTCCAAACGTACTTAGAACATTGGAAATCAGGGCATTATCAAACTCTTTGCCACGGTCACTATGAAACATCTGAATCCTATCCAGGCGTACGGAAATATTTGCAATGGCTTTGTAGACCAGGCTAGCTGTCTTTCGAGAGTCGCTGCTATGACCAATAATCTCACGGTTGTAGAGGTCAACAAATAAGCATATATAATGCCCAGAGTGTCGAGAAAGTCCAACGGACTTTCTCGACACTTTATTTTTTATTTGGGGAGACTCAACTTTTAAAACAAAAATCGATTTAAAACGATCTGAGGACCCATTTTTATTTGATCAAAATGGCCATTTTAAACCTCATTAAAAAAACAGGGGGTTTCTCGACAGCCTGAGCATATATAATGCCATTTATTTTGCACAGGTACGTTGTTAAATCACTGACGACCACGGCAAAAGGCTGATTTTGCTCAAATTTTCGCTGGAGGATATTCGTCTCTTGGGATTCATTAGACCCCGTTCGTAAGGGTTTGTATTGCGCCACGGTGTAGTTGGAAACCAACTCATGCCTCTTCATGATCTTCCCGATTTGAAATAATTGACCATTTAATGTTTAAATTCAGCTTTAAAGGTTCGTCTTGGCTTGGACATCGTAGACTCGCTCCTTCTCTATTGCTTCATCCGACTAGCCCCCATTTTTTCTGTTCAACTAACTGTAGCCTATCAAATTCATGCTGCCGTGTGACATGCTGAAGCTCCGTAAGCATCTCGTTCCATGTGCGATGAGGCTTCACATCTCCCCGGCAATACATTTCTGCTAAATAGCAGGCATCTGCTGCATCCGTTTTCACCTTTCTTAATTGGGTCGCCTTTGCCCCTGATAATACGAAAAGCTGTCTAGTTTAGTATTGACAATTCCATAATGTCCAAAATGTCAGGAATGAGTTTGAATGGCCACAAGTATATCCAGCTTCACTCTATTCAAAAATGGATGCTATTTTAGGAAGCCATCTAATCAAAAAGAACCCCAATGAACCCTATAAAAAATCATGTTCAGCGGAAGAAGATACCAAGGTTCTAGATTATCAGAGAATAAACTTCATTTTTAATGAGGAAACATTTTTAGCGTTTAAAAAGAGAGATTTGGATGGGAACGTAGATATTCCTGCTTCTACTGCATTTGCAGGCTTTACAATAGGGGATAGTCTTGAAATAGGAATTGAAACCAATGAAAAAAATCAAGGTGCAGGCTTCGGTTCCATCGTATGTGCAGAGCTAATTGATGATGCATTGCTTATTGCTTGTGCGTTCACCTCCAGTTTCAGACGGTATTATTTTTGTACACTCAAGGCGTGAAGTGGATGGCATTGATATATCGGTAGGATTGAAAATATCATAGTCTATCCTATTGAGACTAGCCCTTTTGATTGATGAGAGGGCTGTTATATGTGAACTTATAGAATTCGACTTAATTCGATAAAACTTCCTATAAATTCGATAAAACCTCCTAATGAAAAGAGAAGTTTGATGAGTTATACTATTTTTGTTGTTAACACACATTTTATGTATAAAACTATAATGAAATTGTAATTTTAGAAGGATTACCGATAAATTATAAAGAATGTATGAATCACGGCTCTCTGGAGGCGATCTTGTGAGTAATTCTGTTTAGATATATTTCTATACATCTGGTCCTACCGTACGCGTGGTCGGTTTTGTCGTGAGATTGGGTTCGAATAAACTACATAAATCATGAAAATAAAAAATAGGTGTACAACTACTATACTTATTTAATGTATTTCATTTGTGAAATTATTCACTTTTCACAAATGAAATAAGATGTAGTGTCTCATAATTGAGCACACCATTTTTACAGGTTAAGGGAATATAATCCTTCCCTTTTAAAAAGGGAGACATAAATAAGAAAAATAAGGTGAGAATGAGAGGAGATCGTTTTCTTGATAAAGAACAGGTATTATTTACGTTATGAACTAGAAGAAGAATCACTAGTTATCAATACCTTAACAGGCTCGGTTGACTACTTTTCAGAAGAAATGATTGAATTATTTGACAAGTTAGAGTCTATTGAATACAGTGCTTTATCTAGTAAAGAGCAAGAGTTTGTTCATCATCTCAAACAAAGAGGATATATTTTTTCTTCTAAAGAAGAAGAAGAAAAACGCTTAAAGCAGGCTATGAAGTTTGCAACAAGTCTAGATGTCATGCAATACATTATCTGTCCTACTTATGCCTGTAATTTTAGATGTCCATACTGCTTTGAAGATCATGATATTCATGAGAAAGTTTCGATTATGTCAGATGAGCAACTGGAAGGCGTATGGAATGCAATTCAACATTTTCATCAAAAAAGTGGTCTTACGAAAGGACACCTTCACTTGTTTGGCGGAGAGCCACTTCTCCCTATGACACAGGAGATTATCAAAAAAATCTGTGACAAAGCTGTAGAATGGGATTTTCGTATTGGCTGTAATACGAACGGTTTCCATATTGCTTCATTTGTCGATACTTTAGCAAGTTATGGTGATCGAATCAGTGTAGCAGTGACTATTGATGGACCTGAGGACATAAATAACCAACGCCGCATTTTGGCTGGCGGTCAAGGAACGTTTCGACAAATCGTCCATGCGATTGGAGAAGCTCTTGCCAAGGAACTGCGTATTGTAGTCCGTGTTAATATTGATCATTCTAATATTTCACGAGTAGGCGAACTTGTGGAGTATTTTAGAGGGAATAAGTATCTTGACTATGAGAATTTTGGAATACATTTTGCCCCTATCACCGATCATACTTGCCAGAGTACCGGAGAAAACCTAATGCAGGGAGTAGCAATTATTAAGCTACTTCGTCGTGATATTCCTGATTTTGATGAGCTTGTTGCTTCAAGAAAGCTTATGATCGGGCCTGACATGTGGCGTTTTATGCAGCCATTGATTCAGTTAGACCCTGAGTTGAAGGGGCACGCACAACCATTTTTCCCACAGACGGTATTCTGTGAATCTGTGCAGGGAAAACAAATTGCTTTTGGCCCGGATAGTCACATCTATGCTTGTACTGATCTTGTCGGTCGACCAGAATTCAAAATCGGAGATTACTTTCCGAAAATGAATCTTAATGATCGGAAGTGGCGAAAGTGGAATGAGTTCAACTCACTTACAATCACCCAATGTAAAAGTTGCTCCTCTGCACCAATCTGTGGTGGAGGCTGTGCAACTGAGGCTTTAGTTACTTTTGGAAACCTTGAGCAACCTCATTGTACACACGCGGATAGTAAAGTGTTTGAATATCTTGATACTATCCGTAATGATCTTGTTGCTCAAGGGGGGGCATCCAAATGATATCTAGCACATATAATTCATTCTATAAACTATCGAATGGTGATTATGTTCTCATTAATTCCTTGAGTGGAGCAATTGATACAATAGGTGTGGAGGTGAAACAATTCCTAGATCGTATTCGAAAAGGTGATGTCCCTTCACGAAATGAAGATTATGAACCATTGTATCAATTCCTTGAAAAAAGAGGGTATATTTACGAAAGCCGTGATTCCGAGTGGGCAAAGTTATTTGAAATACGAGACCACGTTTATCGGTTGCAAGATACCTCTGTTGCAGGGATTACTTTTAATGTATGTACGACTTATATGTGTAACTTGCGATGCCCGTACTGCTATCAAGGACATGAACTCCACGAAAAATCACATGTACTCACAATGACGGAAATAGACAAAATGTTTAAGGCAGTTGATGGGATCCTTGCAATGGAAAAAGAAAAAGGTCGTTATCAAAATGCAACACATCGTATGATGCTCTACGGAGGAGAACCTCTGTTGCCTACAACTCGCGAAACAGTTAGGGAAGTTGTGAGAAGAGCTGTCGATGGGTACGGTTTTAGAATATATGCCATTACCAACGGGACTTTTCTACATGACTATCTCGATTTTTTTGAACAGTATAAAGAAGAATGGGATTATTTCCAAATCTCTGTAGATGGGCCTAAGTCGATTCATGATCAGAGAAGGATTACAGCTGGCGGTCAAGGAACGTTTGATAGAATAGTTCGAAACATTGATATGGCATTAGAGCGCGGCTTTCGAATCGCATTGCGCACAAATATCAACAAGGATAATGTTGATCATCTAGAAGAGTTGGTCTCTTTTGTTGAACAGAAGGGCTGGCACGAGCACCCACTATTTTTCTGGCAGATATCCCCCGTTACTGACCACTATGGCGACAATTTACCTAACCACTTACCTGAACATAAACTACTAGTGGCTCTTTACGAGAAGTTTGGCGATTTGGAAGAGTTTCTGGAAAAGTACAGCGTCCAGCTTGGTACAGATTTAAGTATGAGAACTTCAAGAATTCGTCAGGCCATTACCTCCAAAGACTGGGTTATGAACAACCCTGGTGATAGTTGTATTTCTATACCTAACACACTTCCAATTTTTAAAGAATGTAGTGCAAGAGAACATCGTTTCTATGCCTTCGGTGCGGAAGGAGCGATTTACGCTTGCCCAGAATCTGTAGGACGTTCAGAGCTTGCTATTGGGACATTTTATCCAGAGTTTGTGATTAATCCCATCAAACATAACATGTGGGAAAGGGATATAACAGATTCCGAACAATGCGGCACGTGTAGTGTTTCTCTATTCTGTGGCGGCGGGTGTGCCTACTCAAACTTGATGCGCAATGGGTCTATAACTAAGCCGCACTGTAACTACTCTCATCCAACCATTTCAACCTATGTGAAGCTGAATGAAGGAATCTTTTTACAGGTGCAACATAAGTAGACTTCAAATCCGGTTCATGTGAAGAGAAACTTTCATGAAAGGAGGTGAGAAATATGTCATTTAAAATTCATTCTGTTAATGAAAATACGAAGCTTTGGACTGAATTAGCAGACGAAATGGAAGTTTTAGAGAATCGCGATGAAATGTCTATTATCAATGCTGGTTCCTGTTGTTTCCAACCTTGGACTTGTTGCGTTAAAGTTAACTAGTACTTATTCGGCTATACACCAAGTTTAATGCATCAAAATATCTTGCAAATATGGAATGTTCAGAACTTTGTTGTGTGAACAGGAATTTTAGAAGGCTTAAATTCTTGTGAAAATCAGGAACTGGTTTCGGTATTGCTTTTATCAACGAAGAAACTCCACTTTTATGTGGAGTTTCTATCCTGCTTTGGGGTGAAAATGTGGATAGGAAAATTAGCAATCCTCATTTATTTCCATATACAGTCAGTCCCATGGATATCTGGGACAAGGGAAGTCACTATATTGTTTCTTTTGAAACAGGGCTGCAATTAAAAGTTACAGAGAGATTACTCAACATATTCTCCTGTATGAATGGAAATCTATCATACGAGGAGATAAAAGAGCAGTTAAAACAGAAATACGATCTATATATCGAAATAGAAGAGTTATGCTATTTTGTTGAGAATCTATTGCTTCCTCACGGTGTACTTGTTGGTTATGCCAAAAAGTCTGAACATAACTCAGCTATTTTATTTCGAACCCCACTTATGACAGGAGAGCGTTTTGAAAAAATAGCGAAGCCTTTTCATTGGTTATTTCAAAAACCTTGGTCAATCCTCATGCTCTTTGGGATGGGATTTTGTTTGCTTTTGAACTTTTACCAAGTGCAAACGGCAGATATGATGGGGGCATTTGGAACTTTTAGTGGAGTTGGAATGTCACTCATTCTTCTTCTCTTATCTATTTTATTCCATGAGTTTGGGCATGTAGTGGCAGCATACCGATATGGTATTCGTCCACGTGATATTGGGATAGGTTTGTATATGTTGGTGCCTGTGATGTTTGTAGATCTTAGTGAAGCGTGGAAATTACCCCGAAAGAAGAGGGTTGTAATAGATTTTGCAGGTATATATTTCCAATTAATAATGATATCCAGTCTTGCAATTTGGTATAGTTTGGCAGCGGAACGAGACATACTGATTGCTAACCAATTAATTTTATATTCTGTCGTTTTAAACCTAAACCCCATCCTACGTTATGATGGTTTTTGGGCATTGAATGATGCAATTGGTATTTACAATGTTCATACCAGAGCCTTTACCTTACTTAAAACTGGAATAAAGGGATATCTACTGCGTCATCAGGAGTCGAGGGGAGCTTTTCACAAGAGCATAAGAATGATGGAGAAAAAGCTTCGTTCTGTCCTACTTTTCTACTTTTCACTTTATATCCTTATGGCAACAGCAGTGATTGCATATATTTTGTATACGATGATCCATACATTACTAGCAGTACGTCCGTTGACTTTGGAAAGTACCAAAGGATTATGGATGCTTGTGTTGGTGATCCTCGTACAGCTGGTTTTGAACATGAGCTATCGCCTTATACAAAAGAAAAAACAAATAAAACAAATAAAACAAATGATGAAGGAGGGATAATCTTTGTCTCAAGTAATTGTTGAAGTAAGAAATATCCGAAAAGAGTATCAAACAGAGTCAGGTACCTTACAAGTTTTAAAAGGGGTTAATACAGACATTCGTAAAGGTGAGGTTGTCAGTATTATGGGACCAAGCGGAAGTGGAAAGTCTACTTTGCTTGGTATTTTAGGAACCTTGGATACACCAACTTCTGGTCAATTAATGATTGACGGTGATGAGGTTACTGGTTTGACTGAGAGCCAGCTCACTGAGTATCGCGCAAAAAAGATTGGCTTTGTCTTTCAGGCTTACAATTTGATCTCCACCATGACTGCCAAAGAAAATGTAATGCTTTCCTTAATGTCTGCAAAAGGAAAAAGTAATTCCAAGATGGAACAAAAAGCGCTTGAGCTGCTGGATTTGGTAGGAATGAAAGAACGTTGTAATCATCTGCCAGGTCAACTGTCGGGAGGACAACAACAAAGGGTAGCCATTGTCAGAGCTCTTGCCAATCATCCATCCATCATCATTGCCGATGAGCCGACGGGAAATCTTGATTCGACGACCGGCAAACTCATTCTTGATCTTATATGTAGTCTCCGAGATAAGGTAGGCACAACATTTGTCGTAGCAACACATGATCCAAACGTTGCCGAAGTTTCAGATCGAGTACTGCACATTTTAGATGGGCAAATCCAAGAGAATTAAGTAAAGGTTGTGAAGCTTCCATGTTGTGGATATCTTCTTTTCGGAGTTTATTTCGAAATAAGTTAAGAACTTTTTTTACGATGACAAGTATAGCCATAGGAGTAGCGAGTTTTTTCTGTATGTCTATGCTTTCTGAACTTGTACCGCAGGCAGTACATGAATCCTCCAAGAAAGTCTTAGGGGGAGATATCGAAATTCAAGCTTATATGAAACCTACTACTCTGACAGATTTGGAAAAAGTGATACCTGATCACGCAAGAAAAAACATGACGATAGGGTATGTTACAAACACGATGATCAAATCAGACCACAAAATAACGAATGCTTTTGTGAAAGGGATTGATCCCAAACAGTATCCTCTCTATGGAGAAGATATGCTTCCAGGTGTCAGCTCGTTACGCGAAAACGAGGTCTTGATCACAAAAAATCTCGCAAATCGCTTACAAGTGCAAGAAGGGGATAACATCTCACTTCCGAATAAACAGGGCGAGCTTAATACTTTTCAAATTCGTGGATTGGTAGAAAAGGCCCAAGAGTCATATGGAGATTCAATGATTTTTGGCATGATCTATATGGGTTACAATCAGTTGATACAATTGCAGAACTTAACACCAGGTATCACAAATGAAGCGTGGGTCACTCTTACGAACAACGAAGAAATCGGACAGATACGGAAAAATACAACTACTGCCATCGAAGGAAGTAATGTATTGGATTCAGGTGACAAAGAGAAAAAGATGCTAATCGACGTCCGCTCTTTGTTGCTATTTTTGCGTGTGTTCAGTCTCATTACACTTGCTATAGCCGGTATGACTACCTTTAATACAATGACGATCATGATGTCTACTCGTATCAGAGAAGTAGCCGTGATGAAAGCCATTGGTCTCAAAAACAGCTTCATCATGTACAGTTTTGCTGTCGAGGCATTTTTAATCGGGGTACTTGGAACAATGGGAGGAATTCTGGTTGGAGAAATTGCTAGTGTGTGGTTTTCCTCCTATATGGGTGCTGTTCTTGTCTTGCCTCTTCATTGGGAATTTAGTTGGCAAGCGATTGTCTCCACTTTGCCAGTAGGTATTTTAGTAACTATTATTGCAGCTTGGATGCCGTTACGTAGCGTATCACATATGTCTCCTTTACAGTTACTTCGTGGAACAGAGCCTATAGGTGAGGGGAAATTACCTTTTTTTAAAAAGCTACAGACCCTTTTCTTTGCAAGCGTAGTGGTTGGTTTCTATTTGCAGGATGTCATGTTTGATTCAGTCGGTTCTTTTCAAATATCTAATTTGCTTCTCGCTTCATTAACGTCCATGGTGATCTTATTGTTGATAATTGGACTAATCAATGTAACTTCTTGGATCTTTGGATTACTCTTTCGGCTTTTGGGGAGAGGAAAATCACTTTTCTCTCAACCTATCTATTTAGCTTTACATAACTTATCGATGGCACACAAAAGGAATGGTCTATTATCAGTAACATTGACCGTTGGTGTGCTATCTGTCGTTCTAAGTCATGTACTTACAGATAATCTTATCCAAGTGATTCAAATGCAAATGGAAGTCCAATCCAAAGGAAATGTGTTGCTCACTTCCTCTGCGAGTGACGTAAAAGTAGTTGAGCATTTACTGAGCACAACTGACGGAGTCATCTCCTATAAAAAAGGATATAAACAAGAAACACAGTTGTTACAGATAAACGATCAAAGTGCGATTGAGAAACTGAAAAGTCTAGGGCGAACCAGTAAAGTGTTCGAAAATATGAAATTTTCTACAGAAGCTGTGGACTTACAAGAAAAAAACCATTCGTATAAAATCTCCTCTGGTCGTGACTTTACTCCGGAAGACAACGGTGCTCTACACGCCTTGTTAATTGAAGACTTCCAAACAGAATTAGGAGTCAAACAAGGGGATACTCTTAAAGTTAACTTGGACCAAAAAACGATGAATGTAAAGGTCATTGGCTTTTTCGAATCCAATTTATTTAAGACAGCAGAGATACGCCTTCCTGAACAAACCATGCAGAAGTACGGTCAATCAACGAGTGTTTCTTACTATGTAGACGCAAATGCAGGTAAGATTCAAGACATCTTGGATTTGCTCAACCAAAAGCTGCCTAAATCTGCAATGGCTTATTCCATCAAGCAAACCGTGGCAGAGAGTTTACAAAATGTAGTAGATACATTTAGTAATTTTTTTTCTATCGTCTCTTTACTTGCTTTTTTAACTTCTGGATTAATGATTGGGAATCAAGTGGTGATCTCACTTTTACAACAAAAACGAGATGTTGCCATTATGAAAACCGTGGGTGTCTCTACAAGAAAACTAATTTCCTCTATTTTAACTGAAAAAGCGATTCTTTCTTTTGTAGCAGGTGTCGTAGCATCTGGTTTGGCGTTGATTTTCTCTTTCGTCATACTGCTTTCCGTGTTCCATGTATCGCTCATGTTAATGAATGCTTATTGGGTAGTAATCGGCATTGGGATGTCGATGCTTGTTACCTTGCTCGTTTCATTATTGGCATCTTTGCAGTCTATGGCAGCAAAACCAATTGAAATGCTACGTTAGGAGAGTGTTATTATGTCAAAGGCTCCTTCTCAGATCCCGACAAATCAAATACCCAACCGTCTAACAGGTTGGGTTCAGCCCTTCACCTTGCTGGTTCTATTTATTTATATCGCCGCACTGGTTGTAATGGGTGTTCTCACAGATGAATGGATATCTCATCCTGTATACGCTATTGGCGTAATTTTACCCGGTGTTGTAGTGTTTGTTTGGTCACGGGCTTATCAACTTGAAACTACATCCGTACAGATATCGAATGAAGAAGTAAAAGTGAGCCTCATCTGGTATGTGATCGTATTGATCATCTACAGTGTTGTTTTGGGCAACGAGCATTTACGCGTTTTAATTAATGAGGAAACAAACTGGATAACATTGGTCATTGTACCGCTTATTTTGATTCAGTCAGCGCGAGGGAAGCAAGGTGGAACGTTTAGAGAGTTACTGAGTTCAGTGGGATTAACGCGTCAGGGATTGGGAAAAACGATAACGCTAGCTGTAGTTACATGCGTTTTGCTTATACCAATTATTCTCTATTCCCTTAGCGAAGAACAACTTTCCAAAGTGATGACTGTTTTCCAGAAACCTGATCAAGCAGTCCTTTTTTATCCATTAAGCTTAGTAATGGCTTTTCTCCTTCCCGGCTTTACAGAGGAAGTAATGTTTCGAGGCATTCTGCAATCTCGATTATCAAGTTTCACAAGGTCTGAGGTGAACGGTTTATTCTTAGCCTCTCTACTGTTTGCTATCTATCATGTACCGTATGCCTACTTCCTTACTTCATGGGCTACGCACGGAAACCTAACTTGGTCACTATCTACAGTTTTGACAGAGCGGTTTATCACAGGATTGTTGATGGGTTTGATCTGGATGCGTACAAAAAATCTAGCAGGGCCCATGATCGTTCATGCTTTTATGGATAGCTTTATTATTCTTGCTAGTTTTGTAAAATAGGAAGTATGAGTTAAAGAAACAGAATACAATATTGAGCTAACAGGTTTTGATTGGTCTGAAGCGGAGAAGTTGCTGGATACATTACACGAAGAAAATGTGGATGAAGCATTACCTGAACATCCGATCACTCGTAAAGGTGACATCTAGCTACTTGGGGAGCATAGGCTCATATGCGGAGACTCGACTAATCCTTAGGATATCGCAACATTGATGAATGGTAAGAAGGCTCAGCTTATTGTGACTGATCCACCCTACAATGTGGACTATACAGGTAGACTAAGGATGCTTTGAAAATTGAGAACGATAAAATGGACAATCACCAGTTTTATGATTTCCTTTTGGCTGCTTATACTCGAATGTTTGAGATAGCTGATGACGGAGCAAGTATTTATGTGTTCCATGCAGATAGTGAAGGTTTGAATTTTAGGAAGGCATTTATTGGAGCTGGATTCAAACTAGCACAGTGCGGTATATGGGCAAAGCAAGCGATGGTAATGGGCAGGCAA